>JACCZL010000023.1 GCA_013695975.1 Chloroflexota bacterium | reverse complement strand
CCACTGGGCTCCCCGGTGGTCGCGGCGGGCGCGTAGGAATCGACCGGCGCGGCATAATTCCCGCATGCCCCCTTCGTCGGGCGCAGAGCGCCGTCAGGTGCTCCCGCTCGTGCTGCTGGCGGTCGTCGTCTTCATCTGGGCCAGCAACACGATCATCTCGAAGCTGGCCCTCCAAGAGGCGACGCCAGTCCTGCTAGCCCTGGTCCGCTTCAGCCTCGCGGCGCTCTGCTTCCACTTGCCCGTCTTCTTGATCACGCGGCGGTTCGGGCCGCCGTTGCGGCGGGGAGAATGGGCCCGGCTCGCGACGGCCGGCATGCTCGGCTCGGGGAGCAGCGTGCTCTTCTTCACGATCGGGGTGGCGACGACACCCGCCACCTACGCCGGTCTCATCCTGATGACGGCCCCAATCTGGACCGCGTTGCTGGCGAGGGCCTTTCTTGGCGAGCGTCTTGGTCTCGTTCGCGCGCTCGGGATGGGGCTGGCCTTCGTCGGGGCCGGGGTCCTCGCCACCGATGGGCAGCTCGACACCGTGGACGCCGGGATCGTGGTCGGCAGCGGCTTCCTACTCCTGGCCCAGGTCTGCTGGGGCGGCTACACCCTGCTGAGCAAGCCGCTCCTCGCGCGGCGACCTCCGTTGTTGGTGCTGGCGGTGTCGCATCTGCTGGCGCTCGGGGCGCTCTGGCCCGCCACGCTCGCGCTCGGAGCCTGGGCCGAGCTCCCGCGGGTGCTGACCTGGTCGCTGCCGACGTGGCTGGCGGTCCTGTACATGGTCGTCTTCGTGACCGGCCTGAGTCAGGCGTTCTACATCTACGGTTTGCGTGAGGTCGACGCCTCGCGCGCGATCTCGTTCATGTACCTGCAACCGGTCTTCACCGCGGCGCTCGCCGCGATCGTCCTCGACGAGCGACCGACGCCGTTGACGTTCGCGTGCGGGGGCCTGATCCTACTCGGCTTGTGGCTGGTGAATCGTCGCCAGGCGCAGCGGCCGACTCCCCGAGCCGCGACGGCAGAGCCGGCGGTTGGTAGACGGTAGACAGGGGACGGGGATACGCCCTCCTGTCTACCGTCTACCGTCTACCCGTCCCCGTCTACCGCGTCGCGGACTCGGCGAAGGCGGCTGCGAGGCGATGAGCCCCTTCGCGGATGTTGTCGCGGCTCGTAGCAAAGCTCAATCGGACGTGGCCCTCGCCGCCGGGGCCGAACTCGGTGCCGCTGCGGACGGCGACGCCCCGCTCTAGCAGGAACCGCGTCATCTCGCGGGCCGACATGTCGGCGCGGTACTTCACGAAAGCGTAGAACGTCCCCTCCGGCGGCCGCCACGACGCCCCCTCGGCGTCGCGGAGCAGCTCGTCGAGCATGCCGCGCCGAAAGGCGTACTCCTCGACCATCCGGTCGGGCCAGTCACTCGGCGTGGTGAGGGCTACGATGCCGGCCCGCTGGACGGCCCAGTTGACCGTTCCGACGGCCGTGCGGTGGACGATCATGCCGCTCTTGGCCATGCCCCCGCGGGCGGCCAGGTAGCCAAGCCGCCAGCCGGTCATCGCATACGTCTTCGAGAACGTCTGGACGAACAAGAGGCGATCTGCCATGTCGGGCAGCTCGAGAGCCGAGATGTGCACCCGGCCGTCGAACAGGATCCGTTCGTAGGCTTCGTCGGCCAGCATGAGCAGGTCACGTTCCTGGCAGAACGCGGCCAGCTCGAGCAGCTCGTCGCGGCGGAAGACTGTGCCGGTCGGGTTGCAGGGGTTGCAGAGGATGACCATCCGTGCTCGCGGGCCGGCCGCTGCCCGCAGGGCGTCCAGGTCAAGGTGGAGGTCGGTCGTCAAGGGGACGTTGCTGACCTCGGCCCCGATAGATTGGGCGACGTCGCCGTAGAGCGAAAAGTTTGGCTGGGGGACGAGGACCTGATCGCCAGGATCGAGGTAGGCGACCATGCCGCCATAGATGGCGCCGCTCCCGCCATTGGTGATCGAGACGTCCTCAGCGCTCCAGGTCACGCCCGAGCGGGCGGAGAGCTGGTCGGCGATGACCGCCCGCAGCTCGGGGTCGCCCTGGTAGGGGGGGTAGTGAGTGTAGCCCTGCTCGACGGCGTCGCCGAGAGCTTCGACGATGTGTGGGGGGGTGGGAAAGTCGGGGTCGCCCGTCTGGAGCGGGATGACACCCGGTCCGGGCGCTGCCGACTGCCCGGCCCGTTCCGAGCCCTGGAGTCGCTGGATGGTAGCCGACGGCTGTCGCACAATTGCCTCCCGCCCTGGGTTGGAGCGGGATAACGGATTCGAACCGTCTCTAGAAGCTTGGAAGGCTTCTGTGCTGCCGTTACACCAATCCCGCGCACGGAGCCGGCGCTCCAGAGCAGATTCTAGCCGACAGCCGGGCGGCTCGTCCAAAGTGGCCCGGGCGCTTGCTCCGGGGCGCTCCCGGCGCTATAATCAATTAGAACAAACGTTCTACGGACAGGGGAGTCTTGTCCGGGTTGGAGCCCCCGCGTCTCGGGGGCAGTGTGGAGGGAGCATGGCGACCAAGGGAGCGGTGGCGACGACTTCTCAGACCGAAGATGGGGCCGACCGGGTCGAGCTCTACGGCCGACTCACGGCGCCGTTCGAGGCGACCTTCCGGGACATCCGGGGCGGTGTCGAGCTCGAGTACATCACCGGTGAGCAGGCGATCAGCAGGTTGAACGAAGCGCTCGGCGTGGCCAACTGGAGCTTTCGAATCCTCGAGCACGGGATCAATTCCGACGCCGACGAGTGCTGGGCGCTTGGCGAGATCACGGCCCAGATCGACGACCGCATGGTGGTGCGGCAGCAGTTCGGTAGCCAGAAGGTCAAGCGGTCACGGGCGAGCGGGACCCCGCTGGACATCGGATTCGACCTCAAGGGCGCGGCGACCGACGCGTTGAAGAAGTGCGCGTCGCTGCTGGGCGTGGCGCTGTACCTGTGGAAGAAGGAGGTTCCGGCCGAGCCGACCCCACTCCAGCCGCTGGCGGGTCGGGGCGCCGACTCGGATGGGGCGGCCTGCGAGGAGTGTGGCGAATCCTTGACCGAGGTCCGGTTCAAGGATGGCACGAGCTGGCCGCCCGCGCAGCTCGCCAGCTACGGGCGCCGCAAGCATAGCCGGGTCCTCTGCATGAGCCACTATCGTGAGGCGAACGAGGCCAAGCGGCGGGCCGAGGCAGCCCTCCAGCAGGTGCCGTTCTAAATCGTGCAGGCCCCCATCCCGACAACCATGATGCAGGAAGCCTGCGTGAGTGTGATGGTGGGCGCTGGATTGGCGGCCCAACACCGTGCGCTCAGCCAACCCCTGGCGCGCCGGTCAGGCCCGGCTCGGTCATCGTGCTCGGGTCGAGGATGCGCTCCAGCTCCTCGTCGGAGAGGTCGGTCTGCTCACGTGCGACCTCTCGGATGGTGCGGCCACTTGTATAGGCCTCCTTGGAGATCTGGGCCGCTGCGTCGTAGCCAATGACCGGCGCCAGGGCGGTGCAGATCGCAAGTCCCTTCTCGACCATCTCGGGGCCGCGTGTCGTGGCCTTGAGCCCGTCGATGCATTGCACGACCAGGTTGTCGAGCGAGCTGCCGAGCAGCGCGATCGATTGGAGTACGTTATAGGCCGCCACTGGCAGCATCACGTTCAGCTCGAAGTTGCTGCCAGTGGCGCCGGCCATTGCCACCGTCGCATCGTTGCCTACCACCTGGGCCGCAACCTGGCAGACCGCCTCGGCGATCACCGGGTTGACCTTGCCCGGCATGATCGAGCTACCGGGTTGGACGGCTGGAAGCTCGAGCTCGCCAAGCCCGGCCCGCGGCCCGGAGCCCATCAGTCGCAGGTCGTTCGCGAGCTTGAGCATGCTGACGGCGATGGTGCGGAGTACGCCGCTCGCTTCGACGACCGCGTCGAGCGTGCTCTGGGCCTGGAAATGATTGGTCGTCTCGTAGACATGGACAGCGGAAAGCTCGGACACGGCCCGACAGGTCCTGGCGGCAAACTCCGGATGGGCGTTGATGCCGGTGCCGACCGCGGTCCCGCCGAGCGGCAGCTCGCCGAGCTCCTCCTGGGCGTGGCGCAAGCGCCGGATGGCTCGCTCAGCCTGCCCGGCGTAGCCCTCGAACTCCTGCCCGAGCCGGATCGGCGTGGCGTCCTGCAAGTGGGTTCGGCCGGTCTTGACGATCGGCATCAGCTCGTCGGCCTGCCGCTCGAGCGAGGCTTGGAGTCGCTCCAGGGCTGGCAGGAGATCCTCGCGAATGGCGATCAGCGCGCCAAGCTGGATCGCGCTGGGAATGACGTCGTTGGAGGATTGGCAGATGTTGACGTGATCATTCGGGTGGACGATCGAGCGCGAACCGACCTCTCCGCCGAGCAGCTCGATCGCCCGGTTGGCGATCACCTCGTTGGCATTCATGTTGGTTGACGTCCCGGAGCCGGTCTGGAACACATCGACCACAAACTGATCGTCCAGTCGGCCGTCGGCGACCTCCCGAGCTGCCCGTTCGATCGCCTCGGCGAGCCGAGGCTCGAGCAGCTCCAGCTCGCGATTGGTGCGCGCCGCCGCGAGTTTGATCAGGCCGATCGCCTGGATGAACCGCCGCGGCAGCCGCAGGTCGCTGATCGGGAAGTTCTTGACCGCCCGCATCGTGGTCGCGCCATAGTAGGCCCCATCCGGAACCTCCAGCTCGCCCATCGAGTCGCGCTCAATCCGTCGCCTCGGCCCTTCCGCCATCACCTACCCCCTCCAACGGAGCTCCGCCTATCGCCCTGGCTTCGACACGTGCTCGAGGGTGGCGCCGCTGAGATGATCGTCGCCGACGTCGACCGCCAGGTCGCCGAGCGAGACGATGCCGACGAGCTGCTGTTGGCGATCGACGATCGGCAGGCGACGGATCTGGTGTTGCCGCATCAGGTCGGCGCCGCGTTCCACCGAATCGTCCTCCTGAGCGTAGATCAACGCTCTGGTCATGACGTCCCGCGCGCTGATCAGGTGCGGATCACGACCTTCGGCGACGGCGCGGACGACGATGTCGCGGTCGGTCACCATCCCCAGCAGCCGTCGGCCGTCGCATACCGGCAATGCGCCTACGTCGAGGCGTTTCATCGTCGAGGCGGCTTCTAACGCGGTCGTCTCGGGACGCACCACCTCGACGTCGCTCGTCATGATCTGGTCGAGGCGGCGGGTCTTGCCTCCCGCGTTGCGCCGGCCCGCGTACCAGGCGGCAGCAAGCGCCCCCACGATGGCCGGGACGCCGGCCCACCAGAGCACCGACGAGTCGTCGGCAAGATCGGACAGGCGGCCAGACTCGAACCGCTCGGACAGCCGCGGTGATGGTAGTCGCCCCTTGAGGTCGCCGGTATCCGGCAGGCGGTCGCGTATGGCGTCGAGCGTACCTTCCTCCTCCTCCTCCTCTTTCGAGGACCGGGCCCAGAGCAGGAGAGGCAGAGCGGCCAAGAGAGCCAGGCCCCAGGCGCCTTTCCGTTCGACGGCGGCCTCCCAGATCGGTTCGACCGACTCGCCGGCCGATCCGATCGCCTCGCGGACTCGGTCCACGGACTCACCGGCTGACCCCAGGGCATCCCGCACTCGCTCGATTGGGCGTCGGCGCGCCTGGCGTCGGCGCCACCAGAGCAGACCGATCAGACCGGCGAGCCCCAGCCCGACGACTCCGAGCCAGGTACCGTAGCGCGACCAGGTGCTCTCACGATACGGCTCCTCATCTTCCCAGGTGCGGAAACGATCAGGCTCGTTCCCAACCGGTGTGTTGCTACCCAGTCCGATCGGCGTACCCGAGGCCGTGTACGACGACCCGTCGACCGATTCGCTGCGACTAGTCGACGATGTGGCCGATTCGCGAGGGGGCGTCGCGGGCCCAGACGTCTCTGCGTCGAAATCGCTGATGATCGGCGGCGGAATCTCCTCCTCAGCCGTGGTCGGTCGCGAGGGCGTTGTCGCGTCAGGGGTGTGGATGCTTTCCATCTGCAGGCTGAGATGGACCTCCCCGTTAGCGGCCGATTGCACGGCCTCCAGCGGGACCTCGAAGAAACCGAGACTCTGGGGCCTGCCGTCGACGCTCAGTTTCCCGCTTTCGACATCCGTGACGTTCCCGATCGGTCGATCGAGCGAATCGTAGACCGACCAGCCCTTTTCGATAGCCCCAACGTCGCTCGACGCCGCACCCACAGGGTCGCGGTTTGGATTGTCTGCCATATCCGCCTCCATTCCGGCTCGCTCCGGTTCACGGATCAAGCCCCGCTGTCACGGGACTCGGTCGAGGTTGGCGGCGAGCCCCGCCTATCATGGAACCGGTTGCACGTACCGTGCCCGCCCCGCCCGACCCCACAGGTGGGCACAGAACACGCTCGCGATGGAGGAAAGCGACCATAGAGCGAGGCCATGGAGCGCGCTCCACGGCCTCGCAGTCACCGAAGCGGGGCGCACCGATCGGTACGCTCCGCGGGCCTAGTCGTCCTCGTCAGGATTGCCCGACGGGTTCGGGTCGTTGATGGAGTTTCCGCCGTAGACCTCCTCCTCGAGGACCTCCGCCTCTGCCTCAGGCTGAACCGTCTCGAGCCACCTGCGCATAGCCATCGTGAACCTCCTCCGGATCGTTCGGCGACGAGTCACTCATACCACGGTGCGTACCCGTCCACCGCACCTGGGATGGGACCAGTATACCACCCGCGTCAAGGTTCGGGGGTACAGGTCGAAGGCCATCCGGCAATGCCGACTGGAATGGCACGCCCGGAGGGATTCGAACCCCCGACCCCGTGGTCCGAAGCCACGTGCTCTGGTCCGCTGAGCTACGGGCGCGTGAAACCCCTGCGCACACGAGGTACACCCGGGCTGGGGTGAGCGATGGGATTTGAACCCACGATCTCCAGGGCCACAACCTGGCGCGTTAACCGCTACGCTACGCCCACCATGGGCCGAGCCGGAGCCCGGCGACACCGCAAGTGTACCGTTCGAGCCGCGCGGCCGTCAATGTGACGACGCCCTTCCGATCTGCCCTCGGAAACGTGGTCCGCCCCAGGCGCTCGATGGCATTATGGCATTGTTGTTGCGTACAACCGGAGCTGTCAGGCGATTGGGCACCATGATAGAGGCGCTGATCAGTCCGTCCGCGGCATGTCGATCAAGAGCGTCCACCACGGGCGGGCGGGGTCCGTCGGTGTCGATCGTCATCCGCGCTCGGAACGAGGCCCGCTTCATCGGCGAGGTGCTGAATGCAGTCTTCGAGCAGCGGTACCCTGGTCCGTTCGAGGTCATCGTGGTCGACTCGGGGTCCAGCGACGGCACGCTCGAGATCGTCGGTCGCTGGCCCGTTCGCCTCATCGAGATTCCGGCGGAGTCGTTTACCTACGGTCGGTCGCTAAACATCGGGATCGCCGCCGCGCAGGGTGAGGTGATCGCCAGCTTGAGCGCGCACTCGACGCCGGTGGACGATCGCTGGCTGGCCCACCTCACCGAGCCCTTCGCCGAGCCCGGCTTGGCCGGGGTGTACGGGCGTCAGCGTCCTCGATCCAATGCAACCCGCCTGGAGCTGCTGGGACTCCGGCTCAGCGGCTTGACCGGAGCGCGGCCCCGTCGGCACACGCGCAACGCCATGTTCTCAAATGCCAACGGAGCCCTGTGGCGCTCGCTCTGGCGCGAAACCCCCTTCGACGAAGCGGTCGCTGGGGGGGAGGATCTGGCCTGGGCTCGCCTCATGCTTAGGGCAGGCTTCAGGCTGGCGTACGAGCCGCGGGCGGCCGTCTACCATTCACACGGCGAGCGATTCCTCGCGCATGTGCGACGGACGCTCCGCGATCAACCCACCGTCATGCGGTCGATGCTCGGGCTGGGCAGCGGCCGGCGGGCATGTGCGCGCCGAAAGGTAGGTGAGCCCGGACAGCGTGTCTAATCCGGGCGCTCGGCTTGCCAGGCAGGGGCGCTGAGCTGATCGGTCTCCGCCAGGTGCTCACCGTTGGCCGCGGCGTCCTCGAAGTCGTCGCACGGTTCTCCGAGCACGTCACGGACCATCGGGTGATCGCGCCGCAATCGGGTCGTGGTGAGGGTCTTCCCGCGAGAGCTGGTTTCGAGCTGCTTATAGAGCAGGCCCTGTCGAATGAATTCCAGGACCTTGCCGTCAATCTGTTCGTGCGGCAGGCGCCCAAGGTCGAGACGCTGCTTGAGCCAGCCGATCAGGTTCCCCTGGGTTGGTAGGAAGCCACCGTACAGCGAGCGCTCGTAGTCGTCGATCCGCGCGACCAGGGCAGCGTCGATCTCGGGCGAGGAGACGACCTCAGAGACGTCGAGCAGATCCTCGTCGCCGGCGGCGACGACCAGGTCGCGACTGGTAGTGTCGGGCACGCCGCAGATGATCACCCGCTTGCCAAGGCGGTTCGTGAGCATGGCGACGACTCGGATAAAGTCGCCGTCGCCAGTAAAGAACAGAAAGGTGTCGATGTTGGGGCGCCCCAGGGCGGTGTCCACGATGTCGATGACCATGTGCAGGTCGGCGATGCTGCGGAGTCGCTCCGACCCATCACGGTCGCGGTAGCGTTTGACCGGATAGTGCTCGGCCTCGATGCCAGCAACGCTGAGACGCTGGCGGAGCTGGGGAGGGTGCTGCTCGAAGTCGGCATACGCCCGGGCCATGCCGATCAGGCCATACTTGCGCGCCTTGTCTCGCCAGGTGAGTGGGTCCGGCTCCTGATGCCAGCGGTTCAACATCGAGTAGCGGATATTCTCCAGATCAATGAATACGGCGACTTCGTTCATAGCATTCCTCGTGAGGAGTCCCGCCAGAGTAGCGCACAGATTGTAGCAGCGCTCAGCGTTCGCCGGTTGGGTCGCGGGCCATCAGCTCGTCGAGCGCCTGGAGTGGGCCGCGGCCTTCGAAGAGCACGGCGTAAACCTGCTCCACGATCGGCATCCGGACGCCCCACCGCTCCGCCAGCGCGAGCGCCGCCCGTGTCGCTGGCGCCCCTTCGACGACCTGCCGGCTGTCGCGGAGGATCTCGTCCAGGGTCTGCCCGCGACCGATCTGCTCGCCGGCCCGTCGGTTGCGACTGTGGCGGCTGGTGCAGGTGGCCACCAGGTCGCCGATCCCGGCCAGGCCAGCCACGGTTTCCGCTTGACCACCGGCCGCCACGACGAGTCGGCCTAGTTCGGCCAGGCTGCGCGTCAGGAGCGCCGCCTTCGCGTTGTCGCCACCGCCGATGCCGTCGCTCATGCCGGCCGCGAGGGCGACCACGTTCTTGAGCGAGGCGCACAGCTCGACGCCGACGAGATCGCGGTTGGTGTATACGCGGAACGATGGGCCGTTGAGCACGGCCTGGAGGGCCTGAGCCACCGATGGGTCAGCGGCGGCGACGACGGCGGCAGTCGGAACCCCGCGACCCACTTCTTCGGCATGGGTTGGGCCGGAGAGCGCCGCGACACGGCCCGCCTGGCCTGCACCGAGCTCAGCCTCCAGGACCTGGGACATCCGCAGCAGCGTGGGGAGCTCGAGCCCCTTCGTGCCGTGTACGACCAGTGCGTCGCTCGGGAGGAGCGGGGCCAGTCGCTTGGCGAGTGTCCGCATCCCAGCCGAGATCGGGGCGAGGACGGCAACGTCGCAGCCGGCCATCGCGGCGTCGAGATCCGCGGTCGAGCTGACCTGCTCGGGAAGCCGCACGCCGGGCAAATAAGCCGCGTTCTCGCGGGTGATCGTGATCGCGGCGGCCAGCTCGGGCCGTCGTGCCCACAACCACACCTGGTGACCGGCGCGGGCAAGGAGCACACTCAGGGCGGTGCCCCAGCCGCCGGCGTTGAGGACGGCGATGACGCTCATGCGACGCCCGGTGCGCGGGAGGCGAGGACGACGCCGGACGCGGGCGGGGCGGCCCGCGAGAGCTGGAGCGAGGGGACCGATCGGGATCGTCTCATGCGTGGGTTATAATGCCCGCCCATGGACAGGGCCGGCGAGGGCTGGCGGAGCAAAGTCTCGGTCCTCTGGGGAGTGGCGCCGGATGGAAGCTGTGCCTGCGATGGCGCTCTCACTCATCCTGGGCTATTCCCTGGGCGCGATTCCGACGGGGGCCTTGGTCGCGCGGGCGCACGGGGTTGATCTAACGACCCACGGGAGTCGGCGGACCGGGGCCACCAACGTCCTGCGGACACTCGGCCCCCGAGCGGCCATGCTGGTGTTCGCCGGGGATTTTGCGAAGGGCGTGGCGGCTGTGCTGGTCGCTCGCATGCTCTCGGATGGTGCGCCCTGGCCGCAGGTCGTCGCGAACGCCGCGGCGGTGCTCGGACACAGCTTCTCCCCCTTCCTTGGCTGGCGCGGAGGGCGCGGCGTGGTTACCGCCATGGGCGGTCTCGCGGTCCTCTGGCCACAAGCCGCGCTGCTGTCCGTGATCTTCGGATCGATGACCGTGGCCGCGACGCGCTACGTCTCGCTCGGGTCGATGATCGGGGCGCTCGCGGGCGGCCTGAGCCTCATCGCGTTCGCCGTGTCGGCGGGTCAGGGGCCAGCCTATCTCGCCTATGGCCTGCTGGTCCCGCTGTTCCTGGTACTGAGCCACCGCGACAATATCGAGCGCATCCTCAGCGGCACCGAACGAAAGCTGGGCGAGAAAGCCTAGCCCCGGGCTTCGTCGAGCTGCGCCAGCAAGTTGGTCATCTCGATCGCGCTGACAGCCGCTTCGTAGCCCTTGTTGCCGGCCTTGAGCCCGGCCCGGTCGAGGGCCTGCTCGACCGTGTCGGTCGTGAGGACCCCGAAGATGGTCGGAACGCCCGTGTCGAGGGCGACTCGCGCGACGCCCGAGCTGACGCCGCCGGCGACATGTTCGAAGTGGCTGGTGGCGCCGCGAATCACCGCGCCGAGGCAGATCACCGCGCCATAGGCCCCGCTCGCCGCCATCCGTTGGGCGACCAGCGGGATCTCGAAGGCGCCGGGGACCCAGGCGACGTCGACGCCGTCCGGCGAGACTCCGTGGCGCTCGAGTCCGCGGCGAGCCCCGTCGAGCAACTGGCGCGTGACCAGCTCGTTGAACCGCGACACGACGATCGCGACCCGCAGCCCCGCGCCGACCAGCCTGCCCTCGAGCTCGCGGCCCATCGTCAGGCTGACCGCATGCGACCCTGACCGATGTGGTTGCGCGGTCGCCGCGTCGGCGCCGTAGCTGGTCGGCCGGGACGGCACGGGCTCACGACGTTCGGCCTCGGTCCAGGTCGAGGAGGTGTCCCATCTTGGACTGCTTGGTTTCGAGGTACTTGCGGTTCGTTGCGTTGGTGCCGGCGACGAGCGGCACCCGTTCGACGATCTCGAGGCCGAAACCGTGCAGTCCCGCGCGCTTGCCGGGATTGTTGGTGAGCAACCGAACTCGCTGCAACCCGAGATCGACCAGGATTTGCGCGCCGATGCCGTAGTCACGGGGATCGGGCGGGAAGCCGAGGTGGAGGTTGGCTTCGACCGTATCTAACCCTTCATCTTCCTGCAGCTTGTAGGCCCGCAGCTTATTGACGATGCCGATGCCACGGCCCTCGTGATGACGCAGGTAGACGACCACGCCACGCCCCTCTTCGCCGATCATCCGTTGCGCCATCTGAAGCTGGTCGCCACAGTCGCAGCGCCGAGACCCGAAGACGTCGCCGGTCAGGCACTCCGAGTGCATCCTGACCAGTGGTGGCGGCCCCGTGCGGAGGTCGCCCTTGACCAGGGCGAGATGATACTGATTGGTGACCACCGACTCGTAGGCGTAGCAGGTGAAGTCGCCGAAGTCGGTAGGGATCTCAGCCTCGGCGACGCGCTGCACCAGGTTCTCGGTTCTTCGGCGGTACTCGACGAGCTGGGCCACGGTGATGACCTTGATCGCGTGCCGATCCGCAAAGCGGACCAGCTCCTCGAGACGCGCCATCTGGCCGTTGTCGTCCATCACTTCGCAGATGACCGCGGCGGGATAGAGCCCCGCCAGGCGTGCCAGGTCGACCGAGGCTTCGGTGTGTCCGGCCCGTCGCAGGACGCCGCCCTCGGCGTAGCGCAGGGGAAAGAGGTGCCCAGGCCGCACGACGTCATCCGGCGTGGTCGTTGGATCGATCAAGGCCCCGACGGTGAGGCAGCGATCATACGCCGAGATGCCGGTGGTGATGCCCTCCCTGGCGTCGACCGAGACGGTGAACGCCGTCGCCTGACTGGGGACGTTGCGGACGACCATCAGCGGGATCTGCAGCTCGTCGAGGCGCTTGCCGAGCATCGGCATGCAGATCAGGCCGCGGCCGTGGGCAGCCATGAAGTTGATGACCTCGGGCGTGGCGTGCTCCGCGGCGATGGCCAGGTCGCCCTCGTTCTCACGATCCTCGTCGTCGACGATCAGCACCATCCGCCCAGCGCGGTAGTCGGAGATCGCGTCTGGGATCGAGGCAAAGGGTCCGGTCCCGTCGGCCCCGTTCGGGTTGCTACCGTTGGTCGGCATCCTCACCTCGGGCCTCCAGCAAACTTTCGACGTACTTGGCGATCACGTCTACCTCGAGATTGACGCTCGCCCCGAGTGGCTTCTTTGGGAGCGACACAGCGTCCCGGGTGTAGGCAACGAGCGCAACGCCGAAGCGATCCTCGGCCCGCTCGGTCACCGTCAGGCTGATGCCGTCTATAGCAATGTACCCCTTTACGACGATGTAGCGCATCAGATCGGGCGGACCACTGAACCACATCCGCAGTGAATCGCCCTCTGGTCGCGTGTCGGCAATCCGCCCGATCCCGTCGACGTGCCCCTGGACGTAGTGGCCGCCGAGACGCCCACCGGCCAGGACCGAGCGCTCGAGGTTGAGCCAATCGCCGACCCGACGCTCGCCCAGGTTCGTTCGCTGTTGCGTCTCTGGGGAAAGGCCGACCCTGAACCCGTCGGCGGTCAGGTCGGTAACCGTCAGGCAGACGCCGTCGACGGCCACGCTGTGTCCGAGCGACAAGCCTTCCACCACAAGCTGCGCGCCGATCAGCAGATGCGCCCCCTCGTCGGCGACGACCAGATCGCGGATCTGCCCGATTTCCTCTACGATGCCGGTGAACATGCCCGAGTGTAGCCTACGACCATCAAGTCGTCGCCGAGGCGCTCGAATTCGAGTCGGTGCAACGGCACGATCGATGCAAACGGGTCGGTCGGCCGGGCCAGCGGCGCTCCGCCGAGGTGCGGAGTCAGGAAGATGACGACCTTGTCCAGGACGTCGGCCGCGAGCACGAGCGGCAGATCGGCCGGGCTACATTCGACCAGCAGTGAGGTCACGCCGATCTTGCCGAGACTTAGGAGCGAGTGCTCGTCGGACGGGAACGCCGCGAGGCCGTCGGACACGCGATCCGCGCGGGACCGAAGGCGCTCCCATTCGGTCCGCGCGGCCACGCCGAGGCCCTTCTGGGGTGGTCCGGCGACCAGGCCGCCAAGACTCATCGCCCAGAGCGCCGTTACCAGTGGACGGCCTCGTTCGACCCAGTGGATGTAGCCTTCGTTCAGGCGGCGTGCCTCGGTCTCGAAGAGCCCGACCGTCGTCCGAACGCCGGCCCGCGCGAGGGCCGCCCGCCCCGCCCCACTGACCCAGGGGCTCGGGTCGATCGTGGCGATCTGAACGTCGGCCACCCCGGCGGCGACGATCGCGTCGACGCACGGTGGCGTGCGTCCATGATGCGGACACGGCTCGAGGGTGACGTACATGGTGGCCCCATGAGCCTCCAGACCGGCCTGGGTGAGCGCGACGACCTCGGCGTGGGCCTGACCGGGCGGTTGAGTCGAGCCCTCGCCGACGACTCGGCCATCCTTGACGAGCACGGCCCCGACGGCGGGGTTTGGGCTACTCCGTCCCAGCGCTCGTGCTGCCAGGTGGAGCGCCCGTGCCATGTAGTCCATCGTTCTTCCGCCGCCCTGTTCTCGCGCGATCCTAGCATGGCCGGATCGAGGCGGACAAATGGGCGGCGGCGGTCGCGCATGCTACAATGGCTCCGCTGTGATCGCTGCCGTGGTGCTGATCCATGCCGAACGCCGCAAGATTCCGGAGACGGCTGAGGCGCTGCTGGAGCTCGAGGAGGTCCAGGAAGTCTACTCCGTGGCCGGCGACTACGATCTGGTCGCCATTGTGCGCGTGCGGGAATACGAGCGGATGGCGGACGTCGTGCCGCGCAAGCTGGCGCGTGTGCCGGGCATCATGAAGACCACCACGCTGATGGCGTTTCAATGCTATTCCCGTCGCGACCTGGAGCGGATGTGGGGCATCGGCCTGGACGAGGAGATGACGCTCGGCGAGGACGCGGGGGGAAGACAGCCCTAGTTGTCTCCCTCCTGGCACTGGTCTTGGCGCTCGGCATCGGCTGGGCGACCGGCGGCCTCGAATACGGCTACTGGTGGCTCACCAACGCGACGCCGCCGACGGTGACCCTGGTCGCGCCGCCCGACGTGGTGCGAGGATCGGTCCAGATCGGGGTCCGCGTTGGGCCGAGCGATCGGGCGGGGCCGGTCGAGGCCCAGGTCGACGGCCAGCCGATCGAGCCCAGCGGCGCGCTCCTCGTGGATACGTCGACGCTGCCAGATGGCGAGCATCAGGTGATCGTGTCGGCGGAAGACCGGTCCTGGCGGCGAAACCGCGCCAGTGCGATGGTCTCCGTGCGCTCCGACAATACCCCGCCCCAGCTCAGGCTCGAGTCGCGGCCCGAGCGGGCCCGGGCCGGGTCGACCTGGCTGCTGCGGGTGCGACCCGATGAACCGGCCGCTATCGAAGCACAGCTTGGCGGCACACCGCTGGCCATCCAACCCGGTGAGGGCTACGGCTGGGCGATCGTGGGGTTCTCGCCGGAGGCGCCGGCGACGACGCTCGCGCTGGTCCTCGCCGGCGCCGATCGGCTCGGAAATCGCGCCGAGCAGCAGCTCACGCTGGAGGTTGCGGCCGATGACGCGCCAGTCGACGCCGTCGACGTCTCGGCCGCCCTCTTGCCCCTACTCGGCCCCGAGATTCGAGCTGAGGAGGATCGGCGGCTCGCGCCGACTTACCAGAGGATCAGCCAGCCGCGGCTCTGGGAGGGGCGTTTCCTGATGCCGGTCGAAGGACCGCTGATCACTGAATTCGGGGCACGACGGTCCTACAACGGGGGCCCGGTGGTCGGCGCGCACGCCGGCGCTGACTTTGCCGCGCCAGCCGGGCAGCCAGTTCTGGCGCCGGCTCGAGGCCGGGTTGCCCTCATCGACGAGGTGCGGCTGCGCGGCAGGGTGGTGGTGCTTGACCACGGGCTGGGGGTGTTCACCACCTACGCCCACCTGTCGGCAGTCGACGTCCAACCCGACCAGACGGTCGAACGGGGGCAGCCGATCGCGAAGGTCGGGAGCACCGGCCTATCGACAGGCCCGCACCTCCACTGGGAGCTGTGGGTCGGCGGGGCAAACGTCGACCCGCTGGAGTGGACCGAGCGCGAGCTGCCATAGCCGGGAGTCTTCGCCGGACCAAGGTGATCATCCGGAGCGCGAAGATGCTCGTGCGCACAACGATGAGCACCTTGAGCATCTTGGGGCCCGGATGATCACCTTGGGGCCGGTTTCTCGTGGCCGATGGATCATCCCCGTTCGCGTTGTCGGCGGGTCAGTATGCCGGCTGGGCGGCAATCGCCTCGGGCTCGACCGGGCGACGAATCGCCTGCAGCTCGCGCTGGGCGGCGGCCGCCATCAGGCCGCCGTCGCCGGAGACGGCGATCAACTGCCAGCCCTGCTCGATCCGCCGCGTGGCCGCCTCGCCGCTGGGGGTGTGCAGCCCGGGCGCGACCCCGTTCTGCTTGCAGGCATCGAAGATCGTCGTCAGGGCCTCGTCGTAGCGAGTGTCGTCGGGATTCAGGCTCGGCTTGAGTCCGAGCGAGGCCGACAGGTCGTTCGGCCCGACGAAGCAGGCGTCGACGCCCTCCACCGCCAGGATCTCGCGAGCGTTCTTGACTCCCTCGGCCGTCTCGATCATCAGAATGACCAGGATCTCGTCATTGGCGTGCTCGACATAATCGGCACCGCCGTAAAGCTGCCGTCGCGAGCCGCCGAGGCCGCGCTTGCCGAGCGGCGGATACTTCATCGCCTGGACGCACATCTCGGCCTGGTCGCGCGACTCGACCGTGGGGATGAACAGGCCGTAGGCGCCGGCGTCGAGGGCCCGCTTGATGGCCTGGGGGTCCGCCCAGGGGACTCGGACCAGCGGGGTCGCGTCGGTGGTGCTAATCGCCTGGAGGAGCGACTGGGTTAAACTCGCGTCGATCGCCCCGTGCTCCTGATCGATGTTCAACCAGTCCCACCCGACGTGGCCGAGCCACTCGGCGGCCAGCGGACTGCCCAGGTTGAGCCAGGTCCCGACGGCGGGCTTGCCGTCCTTCAGCAGACGCTTGGTCGTGTTGGGTCGCATGGTGAGCCTCCTCCAAACGGTACGCGAGCCGATTATAGAGGACGTCCTCTTTGGCCGAGCGTAGCGCGTAGGGTAGAGTAGCGCGAGGGGCGCACGCTGCGCCGAGGGACTTCTCGATGCGATTGGGCGACGCCGAGCGGGCGATGCTGGCGGGTGAGCGGGGTGAGGCCGTGGCGCGCGCCCTCCGCCTCCAGATCGAGGTCGGAGACTTCTTCGGCGCAGAGGACTTCGTCGCGGTCGACTCGGTCCACATGATGGCTGAGATCGAGTCGATGGGCGAGGCCGGCCTGGCCTGGGTCGGGGAGATGGCCGCCCTGGGTGGTCGGGCGATCGTGCCGACGACCTGCAATCCCCGCAGCGTCGACTTCGCGCTCTGGCAGTCGCTCGGGCAAGACGAACGACAGGTCGAGCTAGAGCTCCGGCTGTCGCGAGCCCTCGAGGGGCTCGGCGTGCTCGTCCTCGACACCTGCATCAACTATCAGACGGTCTCGCCGCCGCGCTTCCGCGAGCGCGTCGCCTGGGGGGACACTGGCACGGTCATCTTCGCCAATGCCGTCGCGGGGGCACGCACCAACTTCGAGGGTGGTCCGGTCGCCCTGGCGGCGGCGCTGACTGGACGGACGCCACGGTACGGGTACCATCTGGACGAGCAGCGTCTGGGGACGGTCCTGGTGGAGGTTCGGGATCAGCCCACTTGCACGAGCGATTGGGGGGCGCTCGGGTGCTGGATCGGCCGCCGGGTCAGCGACTATTGGCAGGTACCCGTCCTGGTCGGGCTCGAAGTCCAGCCGACGATCGACCAGCTCAAGCAGCTCGGCGCTTGCCTGGCGAGCTACGGCTCGCTGGCCATGTTCCACCTCGTCGGGGTCACGCCGGAGGCCAGAACCGTCGAAGAAGCGTTGGGCGGCCGAGCGCCCGAACGGCGGCTAGTCTTGGAGCCTGGCGGTCTGCGTGACACCTACGCCAGCTTCCAGCCGGAGCGCGAGCGGGCCGATGTCGTCGCCTTTACCGCGCCCCAGCTCTCGATCGTCGAGCTGGGCGAGCTGGCGCGGCTGCTGGCCGGACGGACCGTCCATCCCGAGACGCGCCTGCTGGTGACGACGAACTATCAGAATCGGGCCGCCGCCGAGCGGCTAGGGTTCGCCCGGGCGATCTCGGAGGCCGGCGGACTGCTCCTGTCGGGCACCTGCTTTTATCTGATGACCGCCCGTGAGCTGGCCGAGAAGCACGGCTGGCGGACGATCCTAACCGACTCGGCCAAGCTGGCCAATATCATTCCCGGCTACGGGTACAACGCCGTCTTCCGCCCCACCGAGCTCTGCGTCGAAGCGGCCGTCAGCGGCCGTATCCCGGAGTGGAGCTCGATGGTCGACGGGCCAGGAGAACGGCCGGAGGGCTCGGCAGCGGATGTATCGGCGGTGAGCGCCATCGCGCCCCATCGCCATTCCCTGAGGCCCGCTCCGTTCCTGCTCCGTGGGCGGCCTGGGATCGGGCCGGCCGTGGAGGGCGAGGCGCTGGTCTCACAGCACGGATTTAGCGCCCGGTACGACCTGAATCGCAAGACCGGTCGCTTCTCGCGGGAGTCGCACGATCTGTTCGGGGAGAGCGTGGTGGGCCGGATCCTGGTCCATCCGGCCGCCAAGGGCGGCGTCGCGACGGCCTGGGCCCTCCGCGACATGCGCGCCGTTGGCACCGCGCCGTCGGCGATCCTCTTTTCACGGGCGAACCCGATCATGGCCCAGGGCGCTGCGCTGGCCCAGATCCCGCTGCTCGATCGGCTCGACCCGGATCCGATCACGGTCGTCGAGAGCGGCGACTGGCTCAGGGTCGATCCGCCGGCCGGGACGGTCGAAGTCGTTCGGCGGGGAAGGGCACCCTAGTCGAGGCCTGGTGAAAACGGTCTCTCCCAGTCTCGTCCTGCTCGTGCTGTGCCTGTTGGCCGTTGGCTGTCAGCCGGCCAGACTGGTCCAGCGCGAGCCGTATCGCGGGCAGGTCTTGCGGATCAACCTCCAGCGGGAGCTCGGCTACGCGCCGCTGCTGCTGATGCAGCGGCAGCGGCGGGTCGAGCAGCGAGTTCCCGGCGCCGTGGTGGAGTGGAAGTCGATCCAGACGTCAGAGGCGGTCGCGGAGGCGCTGTCGACGGGCACCCTCGATATTGGCGTGGGTTCGATCGCCTCCTTCCTCCTCGCGCGTGAGCGCGGATTGCCGGTCCGAATCCTGGCTGGCATCTCCGAGCTGCCGCTCGGTCTGACGACCAACCGTCTCGACGCGCGCACCCTCCACGATCTCGGTCCGCGAGATCGGATCGCGGTCCCGATGCTCGGCGGGCAGGAGCACACGGTCCTGCGAATGGCGGCGCTCCGCGAGCTAGGCGACTGGCGGGCGCTCGATCCGCTGGTCGTTCAGCGTGCCCATCTGGATGCCTTTGGCGCACTGATGAACCGCCGTGCGCTCACGGCCCACGTGGCAGTCTCGCCGTACCTCGAGCGTGAGCTGGAGAGCCCCGACGTTCGACGCCTGCTCGACGGCGTCGCCGTCATGGGCGGGCCGGCGATGAGCGTGGTCGCCTTCACCACGCCGACCGTGCGAGCGCGCCAGTCGGCGCTGATCGGAGTGTTTCTCGATGCTCTGCGCGAGTCGAGCGAGTCGGCGGTCGGTGACGTCGTGCAGGCCACCGACCTGTTGGCTGATCTAGACGGCGCGGGCCTGACGACAGCGGACCTTCGGCGCTATCTCGACCGGCCTGGCCTGACGTTCTCGATGGAGGTACGAGGCCTGTCGCGCCTCGCGACCTTCATGCGCTACACCGGCCAGCTCACGTCCGTCCAAGCTACCTGGGACGACCTGGCCTTCGCGGATGCGACCGGCTCATAAGCGTCTACCCCGCTTTCGCTGCTGAGTGAGGGTCGGGTGGCCGCGTAGCGGCAACCACGACCAGACCACCGGAGCGCCGAGCCGACGCGCTCCGTTGACAGCTCCGGGTGCCCAACCATAGAATATCGACCAGAGAAGTCAACAATCTAGCCGTGGGCGGGCGCGTGAAGCTTTCGATGCGAAGCGACTATGGGGCGCGGGCGGTGATCGAGCTAGCTCGCCGTTTCGGAAACGGCCCGGTCCAGAGTGCCGAGATCGCTGCCTGCGAGTCGATCCCGGAGGCGTATCTCGAGCAGCTCCTCACCGCGCTTCGCAAGGCCGGCCTGATCCGCAGCAGCCGCGGCCCGCGGGGTGGGCACGAGCTGGCGCGGACGCCGGCCTCGATCACGCTTGGTGAGGTGGTCAACGCGCTCGAGGGCTCGTTCTTGTCGCTCGACTGCCTGGGCGCCGCGAATGGGAGCCCGGCCTCGACGGCCGCGCTCACACGTGAGGTCTGGCAGGAAGTTTCCGACTCGGTCGAGCGAATCCTTGGCTCGACCACGATCGAGGCGCTCCTCGAGCGCCACCGGGCGCGCGCCGAGCGCGCGATGTATCACATCTGAATGCTGACCGCTGAGCCTCGGGTCGCCGACTCGGTCGTCGATCTGGTCGGCAACACACCGCTCGTCCGCCTGAACCGAGTCGTGCCAACTGGGGCCGGGCGGGTTCTGGCAAAAGTCGAGTCGCTCAATCCCGGCGGGAGCGTCAAGGACCGCATCGCCGTCGCGATGATCGAGCGGGCCGAGCGCGAGGGACGGTTGCGGTCGGGCGCGACGATCGTCGAGCCGACGAGCGGGAATACCGGAATCGGACTGGCCATGGTGGCGGCGGCCCGGGGGTACCGCCTGATTCTGACCATGCCGGAGGACATGAGCCTGGAGCGGCGACAGCTCCTGGCCCGCTTCGGAGCCGAGCTGCGGCTGACGCCGGCGATCGAGGGCATGACCGGCGCCGTCTTCGCGGCACGCGAGCTCGTGCGGGACCATCCAGACTACTTTATGCCGCATCAGTTCGAGAATCCCGCCAACCCCGAGGTTCACCGAACCACGACCGCCCGCGAAATCCTCGAGCAGACCGGTGGTCGGGTGGACGCCTTCGTCGCCGGGGTCGGTACGGGCGGGACGATCACCGGCGTCGGCGCGGTGCTCAAGGAAACGCTGGGCGCGATCCTGGTGGTGGCGGTCGAGCCCGAGCGGTCGCCAGTCCTTCGCGGCGGCAAGGCCCGTCCGCATGCGATTCAGGGGATCGGGGCGAGCTTCGTGCCCGGCGTCTTCGATCGCTCGGTGGTCGATCGGATCGTCGGGGTTGAGGACGGGGACGCGGGCGCGATGGCGCTCCGCCTGGCCCGGGAAGAAGGGCTGCTGGTCGGCGTGTCGTCGGGCGCGAACGTCGTCGTCGCGCTGGCCGTGGCAGCCGAGCTCGGGCCGGAGAAGACGGTGGTCACGGTGCTCTGCGACACCGGCGAGCGGTATCTGAGCGTGGAGCTCTGAGTGGTGGTCAACGTGTACATTCCGAGCTCCTTCCGCCGCCTCACCGGTGGTGCCGGTCGCGTCGAAAGCGAAGCCGCGGACGTCCGGGCGCTGCTTCGATCGCTAGAGGACCGCTTTCCCGGCATGGGCGTCGAGCTGTTCGACTCGGGTGGGAATTTACATCGGTTCGTGAATGTTTACGTGAATGATCGGGCGATCGAGGAGCTAAACGGCCTCGAGACTCGCCTGGGGATGGAGGACGAGGTGGCGGTCATTCCAGCTATGGCCGGTGGGCAGGTCGGCGCGCGGTTTACGCCGCGGCAGGCGGTGCGTTATAGCCGGCACATCATCCTGCCAGAAATTGGCGGGGTCGGTCAGCGCAAGCTGCTCAATGCCAAGGTCGCGATGATCGGGGCCGGCGGTCTCGGATCGCCGGCGGCGCTGTACCTGGCGGCGGCCGGCATCGGGACGCTCGGCATCGTCGACTTCGACTCGGTCGACCTGTCTAATCTGCACCGTCAGATTCTGCATGGCCACGCCAACATCGGTCGCCCGAAGGTTGACTCGGCCCGAGACCAGTTGGCCGACGTCAACCCGGACACGCGAGTCGTCGCCCACGATGAGGCGCTGACGTCGCAGAACGCGCTCGGGATACTTGGGCAGTACGACATCGTCGTCAACGGCTCCGACAACTTCGCCACCAGGTACCTGGTCAACGACGCCGCCTACTTGCTCAAGAAGCCACTCGTCGATGGGAGCATTTTCCGTTTCGAGGGCCAGGCGACAGTCTTTATGCCGGGCCAGGGATGCTATCGCTGCCTGTTCCCGGCGCCGCCGCCGCCCGGGTCCGTTCCGAGCTGCGCGGAAGCCGGCGTCCTCGGGGCGCTGCCGGGCATGATCGGGGTGATCCAGGCGACCGAGACGATCAAGCTGATCCTGGACCTGGGCGAGCCGCTGGTCAACCGGCTGCTGCTGTATGACGCGCTGGCGATGGAGTTTCGCGAGGTCAAGATCAGGCGAGATCCTGAGTGCCCGCTCTGCGGCGACCACCCGTCGATCGACGAGCTGATCGACTACGAAGCCTTCTGTGGGGCTCCGATGGCCGCGACAGGCGGATAAATCCTCGGCATGATGGGGCTGGAGACGTGAGGATGATAGAGGTTCGGGTGCCCGCTCCACTGCGGTCGCACACTGACGGTTCGAAGATTGTGCAGGGCGAAGGCGCCAACGTCGGAGAGGTACTCGACGACCTTGGGCGACGGTACCCGGGCTTCCGTGAGGGAGTGCTCGACCAGGACGGTGGTCTTCGTCAGTTCGTCAACATCTATCTCAACGACGAAGACATCCGATATTTGCGACGGCTCGACACCCCGGTCGCCGGCGGCGATGTAGTGTCAATTCTGCCGGCTGTGGCCGGCGGGGCCTGAGGCTCGACCCGGGGAACAATGCGATTCGCCAGCGTGGTCGACGCGATCGGCCACACGCCGCTCGTCGAGCTCAAGGGTTTCAGTCCTCGGCCCGAAGTTCGGCTGTTCGCCAAGCTCGAGGGGCACAATCCGACCGGCAGTGTCAAGGACCGGATTGCTCGAGCGATGATCGAGGATGCCGAGCGCTCGGACTCGCTGTCGGGCGACAAGATCTTGCTCGAGCCAACCAGCGGCAACACTGGAATCGGACTCGCGATGATCGCGCGGCGCAACGGCTACCGCATGAAGGCGGTCATGCCAGAGAACGTCAGTCGCGAGAGGATCATGCTGCTCGAGTTGTTCGGAGCGGAGGTCGAGCTGACCGACGGGGCAAAGGGTAGCAACGGGGCGATCGAGCGCGCCCTGGAGCTTGCCAAGGACCCACGCTACTGCATGCTGTACCAGTATGGGAATCCTGCCAATCCGCGCGCCCACTACGAGACGACTGGCCCCGAGATCATCGACGACCTGCCGGACGTAGACGTCTTCGTGGCCGGCCTCGGAACCGGCGGAACGCTGATGGGGACGGGCAAGCGGCTGCGCGAGCACAACCCGAAGGTCCAGATTGTCGCGGCCGAGCCTCGGCCGGGGGAACGAGTTCAGGGACTCAGGAGCCTCGACGAGGGCTTCGTCCCCCCGATCCTCGACGTCGAGATGCTGGACCGCAAGCTGGTCGTCTCGACGGACGACTCGCTGAGGATGACCCGCGAGTTGACGCGGGTCGAGGGTATCTTTGCCGGCTTTTCGTGTGGCGCCGTCCTCCACGTCGGCCTGCGGGTGGCGCGCCAGATGGAACGCGGAAACATCGTCCTGCTGCTCGCCGATGGGGGCTGGAAATACCTCTCAGACGAACTGTGGACCCGCTCGCTCGAGCGCACCGCCGCCGACGTCCGTGACAAGGTCATGTGGTGAGCTCGACCGAGCCATCCTGTCGGTTCGGCGCAGGGCGTCACCCGGCGCCGAGGCTGGCGTAGGCGATGGTGCTGCTGCCGCGAGCGATCCGCGACGACATGGTCGCGCACGCACTGGAGGACCGTCCGAACGAGGCGTGCGGACTGCTGGCGGGCCGGCCTGATCAGGTCACGCGCGGCTTCCGCGCTCGCAACAAGGAGCAAAGCCCGGTTCGTTACGAGATCGAGCCGGCCGACCTGCTGCGGATCTTTCGCGAGATCGACGATCAGGACCTCGAGCACGTCGGCATCTATCACTCCCACACCCACACCCAGGCGTACCCGTCCGCGACCGACATCCGTTTGGCGTTCTACCCCGACGCGCTCTACTTCCTCGTCTCGCTGATGGACGACCAGGCCCCGGTCGTCCGGGCCTTCCGCATCGTCGACAGCGAGATTACCGAAGAGCCGATCGAGCTGGTGTAGGGGCGCACGGCGTGCGATGGGTCACAAGTTAAGCTCCCCAGGGGGTGTGTCAAAGGGGGGACGT
>JACCZL010001000.1 GCA_013695975.1 Chloroflexota bacterium | reverse complement strand
GTAGCGGCCAAGGAACTGACCCAGGATCTCGCGATTCTGATCCAGCGTGAACGCCCACGCTTCGAGCAAGTCGCGCCCGTCGCTCGTTAGCGAGTAGACCCGGCGAGCCGGCCCACGGGTGGAAAGCTCCCACTCCGAAGTCACGAGCCCCTCCTGCTCCATCTGACGAAGCGACTTGTACACGCTGGCCGGGTCGTTCAGCTCGAAGCCGAACGGCCGCAGTCGGTCGAGCAGTTCGTAGCCATGAGCCGGGCTCTCCGCCAGCAACAGCAGCAGACACGGGCGGGCAAAGTTTTTCGGCTGCCCACCCTCACACCGGCAGCGGTCGGCAGCCTCAGACTCGGACGTCAAAACTGGCTGGTTCTCCATGGTAGATGTCTGGTCACCACTATGGTAGACGATCCCTTAGCGCTCACAGTATAGCCAAGCACTAGCGCCAGTCAACCGTTTTCGTTCACCCGGCGGGCATCACTGCCCAGGCAATGTCGACGGGGTGGCCGCACGCCGGCGGGGCGAACACGCAGCGTTTCAGTCCGTACGCGCCACCGTCGGCCAGAGACTCTGGGAGCCATCCAAGATAGTCGATTCGGCTTGCATCGCCGCTGATCCTTGGCTACGCTCCATTCAGGGAGCTTGTTCGCATGCGAGTAGCGTTCGTCGGGAAGGGCGGTAGTGGCAAGTCGGTGCTCAGCGGCACGCTCGCCCGCGTCCTGGCGCGGCGGGGGCGGCGGGTCCTGGCGCTCGACGTCGACACGATGCCCGGGCTGGCTTTCTCACTCGGCATTCCCATCCGCGACGCGGGAATGCCCGAGGAGCTTGGCGAGCGCCAGGAGGGGCGAGGCTGGGTCGTGCGTGATGGGGTGACGGCCGAGGAGCTGGTCGAGCGGTACGCGGTATCCGCCCCTGATGGCGTCCTGTTCCTGCAGCTCGGCAAGCTGCCCTCGCGCGTCAAGCCTGGCTCGACCACCGCCTTCCGCCACGTTCTCGAGGAGTTTCGGGCCGATGGCTGGAGCCTGGTCGGCGATCTGGCCGGTGGGACGCGCCAGCCGTTCTTCGGCTGGGGCGATTTCGCCCAGGTGATCGCCGTGGTCGTCGAGCCCTCCGCGAAATCGCTCCTCTCGGCCAGACGCCTGGCCGGCCTGGCCGGCACGGTCGACGGGACGACGGTCGGCATCGTCGCCAACAAAGTACGCGGCGAGGACGATCTCCGATTGATCGCGCAGGGGGCGACTCTTCCGCTCATCGGAGTGGTCCCGTTCGACGAGGAATTCGCGGCCGCTGATCGCGCGGGTCGAGCCCTGCTCGACGTCGCGCCCGGCTCGCCGGCCGTGACTGCCGTCGAAAGTCTGGCCGCGAGCCTCGAGCACGTCGTCGCGAACGGAAGTACGGCATGAAGCTCGCCATCGTTGGCAAGGGCGGCTCTGGGAAGACGACGACTGCCGGCGTGATCGCCCGGCTCCTTGCCCGCCAGGGCCTCGACGTCGTCGCCCTCGACTGCGACGCGAACCCGAACCTCGGCATCTCGCTCGGCCTGGGGCCCGAGGAGACCGAGCGCCTGGTCGGCATCCGCCAGGCCCTGGACGACGGCGAGGAGGAGCATGCCCCATCGGCGGACGAGTTGCTGACCCGCTTCGGCGCGCCCGCCCCCGACGGCGTCCGGCTCGCCGTCGTCACCAGGATCGATCGTCCAAACCCCGGCTGACCCTGATGCGGGAAGTCGCCCGAGCAGTTGCTCGGAGAGCTGGACGCGACCGGCCGCGTCGTCATCGCCGACCTGGAGGCCGGCCTGGGCACGCTGTCCCGCGCCGAGGCCGGGTTGGCCGACGTCCTCCTGATCCTGGTCGAACCGAATCCCAGGTCGCTCGAGGTTGGCCGCCGAGCGGTCGAGCTCGCCCGCGAGCGCGGCCTCCTTCGACTCTTGATCGTCGCCAACCGCGTCCGGGATGCCGCCGACCTGGCCCTGGTCGGCGAGGCCCTGCCCGGCGAGATCCTCTTCGGCGTGCCAGACGACCCGGCGATCCTCGAGGCCGACCGCCGTGGAGCGGCGCCGCTCGACACCGCCCCCACGGCGCCGGCCGTCCAGGCCCTCGGCGAGCTTGCTCGGCATCTACTCGAGCGGTCGAGCTGACGCGACGGAGCGCCGGACGGCAAGGAGGAGAGCGATGCCGATAACGTCCGACGGGATCTTCTACGTCGACATTGGGCGCGGGTCCCCGCTCGTCTTCCTCCACGGCGTCACCCTGGACCGCCGGATGTGGGACGAGACGATCGCGGCCTTCTCCCACCGCTACCGCTGCATCGCGGTCGATCGCCGAGGCCACGGCCACTCAGCCCCGCTCGTCGATGGCGGCAGCCCCAGCGCCGACCTGCTCGGCGTCCTGGCCCACGCGAAGGTCGACCACTGCCACCTGGTTGGACTGTCGCTTGGGGGCATGGACGCCGTGCAATTCGCCGGCCTCCATCCGGAGCGCGTGCAGCGACTCGTCCTGGCCGATGCCTGGCTACCGGCCCCCCAGATGGCGACCTGGCAGCCGATCCGCCAGGCGCGGTCCGCCGGCGTCGAGGCCACCCGCGCCGCCTGGCTGGGGGATCGGCTGTTCGCGCCGGCGC
>JACCZL010000929.1 GCA_013695975.1 Chloroflexota bacterium | reverse complement strand
GAGCGGCCCGGCGCGGCGAATGTACCGTCGGTGCGAGCGTTAGCGGACGCCGCCGGCAGCGGACCGGCGCATGAAGAAGAGCCCGCCCATCGCGAGCGTCGCGAGTCCGAGTAGCCCCAGCGCCAGTGGGATCGTCTCGGAGTCCGCGTAGCCGGTGCGGGGCATCTGACCCGGGGCCGGGGCCGGCGCCATGCCGGCCATCACGCCCGCCCCCGGCGGCGTCAGCACGGTGTCGATCACGTGGATGACGCCGTTGCTGGCCTGAATGTCGGCCGCGACGATGTTCACGCCGTTGACCCGCGGCGGATTGGTCATGAACATCAAGGGACCACCCTGGACCGACGCCACTTGCTGGCGGCTCGCGAGGTCGGCGGCCGACAGGCGCCCGGCCGTCACGTGATAGGTCAGGACCGACCGCAGGAGCTGCTGGTTCTGGAGGGTCTGGCTCAGGTCAGCCTGGGGGACCTTGCTGAACGCCCCGTCGTTGGGCGCAAAGACGGTGAACGGGCCGGGACCCTTGAGGGTGTCGACCAGGCCGCCGGCCTGGAGGGCCTGAGCGAGGGTGTTGAACTGGCCGGCTGCTACGGCCGTGTCGACGATGTCGCGTTGCGCCTGTGCGCTCGCGGACGGGACGCTGAACGACCCGGTGAGGGCCGTTGTGGCGAGGAGGAGCGAGAGCGAGAGGACCGCTCCGCGGACGACCCTGGACGGGGACACGATACGCATTGGTTACTCCTTGGGTTCCAGGCTCGGCGAGCGGCCGCCGCATGCTGCCACCAAAGCCTGCTACCTCGGCGTGTGCAACGACTTTGCCACGCCTACTCAATGCCTACGCGCCCCGGCCGTGGCCGGATCAGTGCGGCCCGGCTCCCGAGTGGCGCCGAGGTCGCCCGCGGCTACTTGAGGTCGAGGAGCTCGACCTCAAACGCGAGGGTCGCGTTGGGCGGGATGACGCCGCCGGCCCCGCGGGCGCCGTAGCCGAGCTCCGGTGGGATCGTCAGGCGGCGGGTGCCGCCGACCCGCATCGTCGCCACGCCCTCGTCCCAGCCGCGAATCACCCGGCCCTGGCCCAGCGGGAAGGAGAACGGCTGGCCGCGATCCTTCGAGCTGTCGAACTTTGTCCCATCCAGCAGCCAGCCAGTGTAGTGGACCACCGCCGTCTGACCCGGCTTGGGCTCGGCCCCACTGCCCACGACCAGGTCGGTGTACTTCAGCCCGGAGGGCGTCGTCACCTCCTGGCCCCCACCGGCGCTACCCGCGGGTGGCGGCTGGGAGCAGGCGACGGCCAACAGCCCCGCCACGATGAGCGCCAACACGATTGCGAGCCCCATGGTGCGATCTCCTCGACGAAGTCTCATCTCCTCGGTCCAGCTTCGGCCGACAGCCGCGGCGACAACCGGCTGGCCGGGGACCCTCGTCGTGCAGTTAATCGAGCTGGAGGACGTCAAACAGTGCCTGCACCGTAAGCTCGAAGCCGGGCAGCACGGCGTCCAGGTCGATGCGGTCGTCTCCCCGTAGCGTCACCGGGCTGCCGTCCGAACGAAGGAGGACGACCGACTCGGCCTCCGGATGGACGATGACGATGGTCTGCACCCGGTGAGCTAGGTATCGCCGCCCCTTGCGAATCAGCTCACTGACCGTTTGCCCAGGTGAGATGATCTCGATCGCGATGTCCGGCGGTATCGGCGGGGCGTTGACGAGCTTCCCCGCGGTGCGCGGGATCCGCTCCCAACGGTAGACGCCGATGTCTGGCACGAGCGAGTCTCGACCGAACGCCTCGCGGATCTCGGGGAACGCGACCGCGAGCTTCTTCGGCCACGCGTACCCGTTGATCGCAGCGGTGAGGCTTCCCTGCAACAGTCCATGGAGCCACTGGGGTGCCACTTTCTGGGTCACCGTCCCGTCGATCAACTCGAGCGCTGGGCTCTCGTCCGGCAGCTCGAGGAACTCTTGCAGACTCAGCCGCCGCTGCACGGCCGTCATGATCGGCCTCCCTCACATCCGCTTGGGCAGATCGTAGCACACCATGGTCACCTCGCTGGGGCGCGGAGCTCGCCCTTCCGACCTCCCCCATTGGGGGAACCGACCGATCCCCTGAAGGCCCAGCTTGCGGCCCGCCCGCGGCGGGATTCGGTCACCCATCTCCGAGGCGTAGAGTTGGATCGTGCAGCAGCCCACTCGGCTTGCTGGCGAGAAGGGGTCAAGACGATGCAACTTACCAGGATGGCGGTCCACCGGCCGGTCGTGGCGCTCACCGTGACGCTGGCGCTGGTGATGTTCGGCGTCCTCAGTTACTACAGCCTCGGCCTCGAGGACAATCCTGAGCTGAACCTGCCGATCGTCACGGTCACGGCCGTCTATCCCGGCGCCAGCGCCCAGACGATCGAGGAGCAGGTCACCCGCAAGATCGAGGATGCCGTCGCGACCCTCGGCAACATCAAGACGATGACCTCCAGTTCGCAGACCAGCGCCTCCCAGGTCACGATCGAGTTCAACGAAGGGACCGACGTCGACGTCGCCGCGGGTGACGTCCAGCAGAAGGTCAGCGGAATCCGCCGCGACCTGCCGGCCGAAGTCGAGGAGCCGAGCTACGCCAAGCTCGACTTCAATGATCAGCCGATCCTCAACCTCGCCGTGACCGGCCTCGGCGGGGGCGATCCGACCCGCCTCTATCGCGTCGCCGACGAGCTCGTCCGTCCACGCCTCGAGAACATCAACGGCGTCGGTCGGGTGGTCGTCGTCGGCGGCGAGGTCCCCGAGGTCCAGATCGAGGTCATGCCCGACCGGCTGCAAGCCCACGGGCTGACCCTCGACGACGTGACGACGGCCGTTCGGACCCAGTTCCTCAGCACCTCCGGCGGCCAGCTCAAGAGCGGCTCCGGCGACACGACTCGCGGCGTCTCGCTGCGGATCGACAGTCGCGAGGGCGATGTGTCCGCCCTCGGCTCGGTGCCGGTCAGCTCGCGCGACGGGTTCTCGACTGAGCTTCGCAACGTCGCTAACGTCTACCTGGGCGGCAAGGAGGCCGAAAGCCTGCTCCGGGTCGACGGCCGCCCGGCTGCCGGCGTCCTGGTTTACAAGCAGTCGACCGCCAACATCACCCAGGTCGCCGACGCCGTCCTCCCGAAGGTCGAACAGATCGATCGAGAGCTGCCGGCTGGCTACCGCCTCCAGCTCGTCATCGACCAGAGCACCCCTGTCCGCGAGACGGTCGGCGAGGTCCAGAGCGAGCTGTTGCTGGCCGCCCTGATCACCGGCGTCGTCCTGTTCTTTTTCCTCCACAGCCTGCGCAGCACCCTGATCGTCCTCCTGGCGATCCCGTCCTCGCTGCTCGTGGCGCTCGTCGTCATGAAGCTGGCCGGGCTGACCCTCAATGGGAGGACCCTGATCGCGCTGACCACGGCCATCGGCGTCCTGGTCGACGACAGCATCGTCGTCCTCGAGAACATCTTCACCCACCTCGAGCGCGGCAAGGAGCCGAAGACGGCCGCCATCGACGGACGCGGCGAGATCGGCCTGGCCGCCATCGCGATCACCCTCGTCGACGTGGCCGTGTGGGGGCCGATCATCTTTATGACCGGTATCGTCGGCGCCTTTTTGCGGAACTTCGCGATCGTGATGGTCGCGGCGACGCTCGCCTCGCTCCTGGTCAGCTTCACCCTGACCCCGCTCATCGCCTCGCGCTGGCTCTCGGCCGAGCACGGCGACAGGGGCAGCCGCGGCGGCCTGTCCCTGCTCGCCCGCTTCGCGCGGATCTTCGAGCCACTCTATCAGGGTATGGAGCGCGCCTATCGCGGACTGCTGCATTGGTCGCTGCGCCACCGACCGGTCGTCCTGCTGGTCTCGTTGCTGATCTTCGGTTCCAACTGGGTCATCCTCCAGTCGATCGGCTCCGAGTTTGTTCCCGAGGGGGACCGCGAGATCGTGACCCTTGTCGGCGAGCTGCCGGCCGGTTCGGCGCTCGAGGTCACAGACCGCGCCGCGAAGCGTTGGGAGATGATCCTGCTCGACCACGAACGGTTCCCGGAGGTCCACACCGCCTTCGTCCAGGTCGGGGCCAACCAGGATGCGCGCCGGATCAGCGTCGATCTCGACATCGGCCAGCCGAGCACCCGCGAGCGGACCAGCCTGGACGTCGGTCGGGCGGCGGTCGCGGCCGGCGAAGTCATCGTGCCCGAGATGCGCGCCCAGCGCAGCTCCGGCGGCCCGAGCAGCCAGCCCGTCCAGGTCCGCGTCTTCGGCGACGACCTGGAGCAGCTCAGCGGCGTCGTGATGACCGCCGAGTCCGCCCTGACCGCGCTGCCCGAGCTGACCGACGTCACCAACAGCCTGACATCGGCCAGGGAGGTCACGATCCGGCCCGACCCGACCCGCCTGATGGACCTGGGCATCAACGCCCAGCAGATCGGCGGTGCTGTCCGGGTCGCCTACCAGGGCGCCGTCGTCGGCAAGTGGGCCGAGTCCAACGGCAAGGAGCGGGACGTCCGGGTCCAGCTTCCGGCCGCCCTCCGCAACCAGCCGGAGACGATCGGCAACCTGCCCGTCACTCGGCGGGGGACCCAGCTCATCACGCTCCGCCAGGTGGCAGCCGAGACGAGCGAGCTGAAGCCAACCAGGATCACGCGGGTCAACCGCCAGCGCGTCGCGACCCTCGGCGCCGAGCCGAAGGACGTCCCGCTGGGCACGGCCGTCGAGCAGGTGACCGAGACTATGAACGCCCTCGAGCTGCCGGCCGCCACGCGCTGGGCGATGGCCGGCACCGGCGAGGATCAGCAGAGCTCGTTCAGCCAGCTCCTGATCGGGCTGGGACTCTCGATCGTCCTGATGTACATGGTCCTGACGATCCTCTACGAGTCCTGGCTCCAGCCGCTGCTGATCTTGACAGCCCTGCCACTGGCGACCGTCGGAGCCTTCCTCGGGCTGCTCGTCTTCAACCAGACCCTCAGCATCCCGTCGTTCATCGGCCTGATCGCCCTCTTCGGCCTGGTCGGCAAGAACGCGATCCTGCTGGTCGACCGCGCCAACGACCTCCGGCGCCAGGGTCTCGATCGGACGACCGCCCTCGAGCAGGCCGGCCCGTCGCGGCTGCGGCCGATCCTGATGACCTCGGCGGTCCTGATCCTGAGCATGCTCCCAGTCGCGATGCAGATCGGCGAAAGCGGCTCCGGCCGCTCCCCCCTCGGGGCTGTGCTGGTTGGCGGTATGGCCACCTCGACGTTCCTGTCGCTGCTCTACGTCCCGGTCGCCTACACCTACTTCGACAGCTTTGGGATGCTCGTCGGCCGACTCTTCGGCTGGAGGCCCGGCCTGCCCTTCCGCCGTCGGGCGGCCGCCCTGGCGGCGCCGTCCGAGCAACCGACGACCGAGTCGCTCCCCGTCGCGCGGGAGATCAACGGGCGAGCCGCGAGCGCGCTCGCGTCGCAGCCGATGGCGATCCTGCGCCCGCCCCACTGGCGGCCGCGCCCGATCCATGCTGAGGAGGCCGCCGAGGCCCGGTCGGCAGACCGCGAGCCAACCCCGCTGCGGCGAGCCGGCTAGCGGATCGGTGGGTAGGAGCATCACGATGGACCCGACGACATTCGCACCCGCCGACTGGGCCGCGCTGACGAGCAGCGTCCCCAAGCTAGCCGCCCTCGCCGGCCTGGCCCTCTCGGTCGGCCTGGTCCTGGCCCTCCTCCTGACCTTCCTCGTCGGGTTGCCTGAGATCGCCGAGGTCGAGGGCACCGCGCCTCGATCCGTCAGACGGTTCCACACCGTCGCGCCGACTGAGCCGCCGAGCACGCTTGCCGAGCGGTCGGAGCCTGCGCTCGTGGGGGCCCTCGCTCGCGCCGGCACCACGACCGCGGACCTGCCGAGCGGCGTTGGCCTCTCGCCAGCCGACCTGATCGCCCTCCGCGCCCCGCGGGAGAGAGTCCGATCAGGCGAGGTCGCCGAAGGCCCGACGGGCGCCGATCGGCTCGCCTTCGCCCGCTGGCTCGTCGTGCACGGCCGCCTCGTGGGCTAGTTGCTCGTCCCTTGCCCAGCCCGACATGTTGTGAGGATGTAGGGGCGGGGCTTGTCCCATCTGTCCGAACTAATTCGGTTATCGCGGCGCAAAAATACGCCAACTCTCGGCAACCGCACGCAAGGGCGCAGCAAGCAGCGCCCCTACGGCGGTCCCCTCGTTCGTAGGGGCGCTGCATGCTGCGCCCAAAGTCGACGAAACGGGAATTAGTTCGAACAGATGGGCTTGTCCCCGCCCTCGCTGAAGGGCGAGGACAAGCC
>JACCZL010000926.1 GCA_013695975.1 Chloroflexota bacterium | reverse complement strand
GAGCGGCCCGGTGTCTGGACAACGGGCCGCTCCCTCACGGTCGCGGTGCGGAGGCCCGCCCTCGGGCACCAACGCTGATGCAAGGAGATCAACGGTGGCACACACAGAAGTCTTCCGGACCGAGCTGACGCCGCTGACGTTCCTGGAGCGGAGCGCGGCGGTGTTTCGCGAGAAGGCGGCCGTGATCTACGGGGACCGGTCGTACACCTATCCCGAGCTGCAGCGGCGGGTGTATCGGCTGGCGTCGGCGCTGGCGAGGGCCGGCGTGCGGAAGGGGGATCGGGTCGCTGTCCTCTGCCCGAACATCCCGCCGATGCTCGAGGCTCACTACGGCGTTCCACTGGCCGGGGCGGTCCTGGTTTCGATCAATACTCGCCTCTCGACGGACGAGATCGCCTACATCCTGAATCACTCGGGCTCGAAGGTGCTGCTCGTCGACACCGAGCTGGCCGGTCTGGTCGAGCCGGCCAGAGGGCAGCTCCAGACGGTCGAGCGCTTCGTGAACATCGTCGACCTGCCCGGCGGCAGCCGGCTCGACGGTCCCGACTACGAGGCCTTCCTGGCAGACGGGAGCGAGGACCCGATCGCGATCCGGGTGGAGGACGAGTACGAGACGATCTCGATCAACTACACCTCGGGGACGACTGGACGGCCCAAGGGGGTCATGTATCACCATCGCGGGGCCTACCTGAACGCGATCGGAGAGTGCATGACCAGCGGGATCACGAGTACGAGTATCTATCTCTGGACGCTACCGATGTTCCACTGCAACGGCTGGTGCTGCACCTGGGGCGTGACCGCCGTCGGGGCGGCCCACCTGTGCCTGCGCAAGGTCGACCCGGGAGAGATCTGGCGGCTGATCCGCGAGCAGGGGGTGACCCACCTGAACGGCGCCCCGACCGTCCTGATCGGGCTGGCGAACGACCCGGCTGCGAAGGGCGTGAAGCTGGAGCGGCCGCTGACGATCACGACCGCGGCGGCGCCGCCGTCGCCGTCGATCATCGCCCAGATCGAGGGACTCGGGGCGCGGATCGTCCACGTCTACGGGCTGACCGAGACCTATGGGCCCCACACGGTCTGTGAGTGGCAGACGCAGTGGGACGAGGTCGAGCCCGTCGAGCGGGCGCAGATCAAGGCCCGCCAGGGTGTTGGCTTTGTGATCGCCGACCCGGTCCGGGTGGTCGACGAGCAGATGCAGGACGTGCCGGCCGATGGCGAGACGATGGGCGAGGTCTGCATGCGCGGCAACAACGTGATGAAGGGCTACTACGAGCAGCCCGAGGCCACGGCCGAGGCGTTCCGCGGGGGCTGGTTCCACTCGGGCGACCTGGGTGTCATGCATGCGGATGGCTACATCGAGCTGCGCGACCGCGCCAAGGACATCATCATCTCCGGCGGGGAGAACATCTCGACGATCGAGGTCGAGCGCTGCATCTATCAGCACCCGGACGTGCTGGAGGTCGCGGTGATCGCCATCCCGGACGAAAAGTGGGGCGAGGTCCCCAAGGCGTTCGTCACCCTCAAGGCCGGGACGAGTCCGACCGAGCGGGAGCTGATCGACTTTTGCCGCGAGCGGATGGCGCACTTCAAGTGTCCGAAGGCGATCGAGTTCGGCGAGCTGCCGAAGACGAGCACCGGCAAGGTCCAGAAGTTCATCCTCCGCGACAAGGCGTGGGGCAGCAAGGGCAAGCGCATCAATTAGATGATGGGTGTGGCATAATGGTTGGTCGCGGCGCGCCCACGGGTGCTGAGCACGAGGATCGATGACCATCGAAGCCACCACTGCGAGCAAGTTGCGAAGTCGGCCCGAGCGCGACGCACGACCTGACGGCGTGACCACGACTAATGGGGCGACGGCGTCGCGCAAAATTCTGGTCGCCGACGACGACGCCTCGATCCGATCGCTCCTCGTGACCTTGCTGAGCGGCGAGAACTACGAGGTCAGCGAGGCCAAGTCCGGCAACGAAGTCATGCGGGCCGTCCCCGAGGTGCGACCGAATCTGGTGCTGCTCGACCTTCGGATGCCGGACCTGGACGGGATCGAGATCTTGCGCCGACTGCAGGCCCAGGACGAGAAGGTCCCGGTGCTGATGCTCACGGCCTACGGGACGGCCTCCTCGGCGATCGAGGCGATGAAGCTAGGCGCCTGGGACTACGTTACCAAGCCGTTCGAGCTGGACGACGTCCTCCTGCGGGTCCAGCGGGTCTTCGAGCACCAGACGCTGGCGCTGGAGGTCCGCAAGCTGCGCGATCAGCTCGGTGGGCGCGAGCTCAACGAGCGGATGATCGGCAACAGCCCGAAGATGCACCAGATCTACAAGACGATCGGGATGATTGCCCAGAGCGACGCGAGCGTCCTGATCACGGGCGAGACCGGGGCCGGCAAGGAGGTCGTCGCCGACACAATCCACGCCCACTCGAATTATCGGTCCGGCCCGCTGGTCAAGGTGAATCTGACGGCGCTGCCGGAGACGCTCGTCGAGAGCGAGCTGTTCGGCCACGAAAAAGGCTCGTTTACCGGCGCGGTGACCCAGCGGAAGGGCCGCTTCGAGATGGCCCACAAGGGGACGATCTTCCTGGATGAGATCGGCGACATGACGCTCACGACCCAGCGCAAGCTCCTGCGGGTCCTCCAGGACAAGCAGTTCGAGCGGGTCGGCGGGAGCACCAGCGTCAAGGTCGACTGCCGGATCATCGCGGCGACCAACCGCAATCTCAAGGAGGAGGTCGACGCTGGCCGCTTCCGCGAGGATCTGTACTATCGCCTGAACGTCGTGACGATCTACGTCCCGCCGCTCCGCGAGCGGAAGGACGACATCCCGCTGCTGGTCGAGCATTTCCTGGTCAAGTATCGCTACAATCCGACCTCGCCGCCGGCCCGCATTGCCGAGGACGCGATGCAGACGCTGCTGGGGTACGACTGGCCGGGCAACGTCCGCCAGCTCGAGCACACGATCGAGCGGGCCGTGATCATGGCCCGCGGTGGGGTCATCACGAGCCAGCACCTGGCGCTCGACGAGACTGAGGAGCTGAGCTTCATCGACCTGAACCAGAAGCTCCAGTATGGCGAGCCGCTGCCGGAGGTGCTCGCCGAAGTCGAGCGAAAGATGATCTCGCGGGCGATCGATCGGACGAGCGGCAACCGCCACGCCGCCGCGCGCCTGCTTGGCATAGACATTGCGTCCCTCGAGGAGAAGCTTTCAGAGCACCGCGGCGACGGTAGATTGGCGTTGGAGGAGATGGATGGAAAGCGATAGGGGCACCGAGGAGAGCTGGTCCGACTGGGACAGCGGGAACCGCAACATGGCGACCGGCGCCATCCTGGCCAGCGCCGTGGCGGCGGGTGTGTTGGCGTTCATCGTCCATCGCCGACGCCAGGCCGAGGAGCGGACCCTGAGTGGGATGACCAGTCGCGCGGCCTCGGCCGCGCGCTCGGCCGTTGGCGACGACCGCGTCTCGGCGGGCCGCGACTTCCTCACCGACACGGTGCTGCCGGAGTTCAAGCCGGCCCTCTTGGCGCTGCTCGGGGAAGTCGAGGACGCCGTGGGGCAGGGGTTCCGCAAGGCCGAGCGGGCCGTCAAGGACCTCTAACCGCGTCCGACCGGCCAGTTCGTTGAACCGTAGACACCTGGGTCCCGCTGGGGGGTTCCGGTGTCTTTGTGTAGCCGAGCCTCGGATTTTGCGTCGGCCGCCGGGTAG
>JACCZL010000920.1 GCA_013695975.1 Chloroflexota bacterium | reverse complement strand
GAGCGGCCGATCGTGCTGGGCGGCCCGGCCGCCTGGCGCGGGCCGGCCGGCGAGCGCCTGCGGGCCCTACTCGAGCTGATCGGCGCACCTGGCTTCGTCGTCGAGAGTCCCCGCGGACTGACCGACCCGTCGCTCCACGGGCTGGGCCGCGAGTTCAAGCGCGCCGACGTGGTGCTGCTGCTGGCCCCGCAGGACTTTACCGTCGGCTTCGGTGGTCCGCCGGCCCTCGGCGAGGCCAGCCGGGTAGTCCAAGTCGCCCCCGAGCGCGCCGAGATCGGCCGCAATCGCCCGGTCGACCTCGGGCTCGTCGGCGATGCCCCGACCGTCCTCGGCCAGCTCGTCGAGGCGGCGCGCGGTCGGGCTCGGCCCCGATCCAGTTGGCGCGACGAGCTGGACGCCATTCGAGAAGCGAACCTGACAACCCTGGCCCCCGCTACGACGACGGATGATCTGCCGCTCCACCCGCTGCGGGTCGCTGCCGCCGTCCGCGACGTCCTCCGTCCAGGCGACTGCGTGGCGCTCGACGGGGGCGAGTTCGGCCAGTGGGCCCGCTGGGCCCTCGGCGGCGGGCCGTACGAGACGCTCGGCAACGGTAAGCTCGGCGGGATCGGCTCCGGGATCCCGTTCGCCATCGCCGCCGCGATCGCGCGGCCAGATGTCCGGGCGGTCGCCTTTATCGGCGACGGGACGTTTGGGTTCCACGGGATGGAGCTCGACACGGCCGTCCGCCACGACGTCTCGTTCGTCGCGGTCGTCGGCAACGACGCCGGCTGGGCTGCCGAGCGCCACCGTCAGCGCGAGGTCTACGGTCCGGACCGCCTGGTAGCCGCCGACCTCCTGCCGACCCGCTACGACCAGGTCGCCGTGGCGCTCGGGGCCCACGGGGAGCACGTCGAGCGGCCCGAAGAGCTGCGGCCCGCCCTCGAGCGGGCGCTCGCCAGCGGCCGGCCCGCCTGCATCAACGTCGCCATCGCCAGCATCCCCAGCCCCTCCGCCTCGCACTAGATGCTTCCCACTCCGCCCCGCTCTCGCCCATGCCCGGCCCCGCACTCAGCGCCCCGTCAGTCTCCGCTGGAAGCCATGCCGCGGAATCTGCGCTACTATGGGGAGGGCCGGTCGTTTGAAGCCCCCACCGAGCCGGGAGGAGACGTGGCGACCAAGGAAGCCTTGCACCGCCTGATCGACGAGCTCCCTGACGACGACATCGCGGAGGCTGAGCTGCTACTCCGGGCGCTCCAGTCCGACGACCCGGTGCTCCGAGCGATCGCGCTCGCACCGATCGACGACGAGCCCGAAACTGAGGAGGCGGCGGCCGTCCGCGAAGGCCTCGCGGCGCTGGCCGAGGGCCGAGTAATCGACGACGACGACCTCCGAGTCGGCGACTGGCGGGTCCGCTACCGCTACGATCCGGACCCGGGGACCGTCACCGTCGTGCGCGTCCTGCCGCGTGGCCGCGCGTTCCGCGACTGACTACGCCCCACCTCGGTGGGATCGACGGATTGGTCGTGAGCAATGGGACCCAACCTATCAGGACCGTGGTGGCAGACCGGCGTCATCTACCAGATCTACCCCCGCAGCTTTCAGGACACCAACGGCGACGGGGTCGGCGATCTGGCCGGGATCACCACCCGGCTCGACTACCTGAACGACGGGACGCCCGGCTCGCTGGGCGTGGACGCGATCTGGCTGTCGCCGTTCTACCCGTCGCCGATGGCCGACTTCGGCTACGACGTCGCCGACTATCTCGGAGTCGACCCGCTGTTCGGGACACTCGCCGACTTCGACGCCCTGGTCCACGCGGCGCACGCGCGGGGCATCCGCGTCGTCGTCGACCTGGTCCCCAACCACACCTCGGATCGGCACCCCTGGTTCGTCGAGTCGCGGTCGAGCCGGGACAACCCGAAGCGCCACTGGTACGTCTGGGCCGACCCGAAGGCGGATGGCTCGCCGCCGAACAACTGGCTCAGCGAGTTCCGGCGAGTCGGCCGCGCCTGGACGCTCGACGCGGCGACCGGCCAGTACTACCTGCACTCGTTCCTGCCCCAGCAGCCGGATCTCAACTGGTGGGATCCCGAGGTCCGCGAGGCGATGGACGGGGTGCTGCGCTTCTGGCTCGACCGCGGCGTCGACGGCTTCCGGATCGACGTCGCTCATCGGATGGCCCACGACCCCGAGCTACGCGACAACCCCCTGATCGAGGCCGGCGAGGATGGGCCGCGCGGCGATGAAGACTGGCCGGAGGTCCACGCGATTCTGCGCCGCTTCCGCCAGACGCTCGAGGCCTATGGCGACCGCATGATGATGGGCGAGACCTACCTCCCCGACCCGGCCCGGATGGTCCGCTACTACGGCGAGGCCGTCGACGAGCTTCACCTGGCCCAGAACTTTGTCTTCCTCCAGCAGCCCTGGCGAGCCGCGGCAATGCGGGCCGCCGTCGACCAGTTCGAGTCGCTGCTCCCCGCGGGGGCCTGGCCAGACTACTTCCTCAACAACCACGACCATTCGCGGGTCGTCAGCCGCTACGACGAGGGCGGCAACGGACTGGCGCGAGCCCGCATGGCGGCCATCATGTTGCTGACCCTGCGCGGCACCCCGCTGCTCTACCAGGGCGAGGAGCTCGGGCTGGCCGACGTCCCGATCCCACCGGAACGGGCATACGACATCGCCGGCCGCGACCCCGAGCGGACCCCGATGCCCTGGGACCGGAGCGCGACGCCCGGGGCCGGCTTCACCACCGGCGAGCCCTGGCTGCCGCTCGGCGCCCACGCGGCGCGGGTCAACATGGCCGCCCAGCACGACGACCCCGCCTCGATGCTCAGCCTCTACCGCCGCCTGATCTGGTATCGCAAGTCGTCGGCCGCCCTCCTGCTGGGCAGCTACCGTCCCCTCGATTCAGCCCCTGATGGGGTATTCGCCTACCTCCGCGAGGCCGATTCGGAGCGACTCCTGGTGGCCCTCAACTTCACGAATCGACCGATCGAGGTCGACGCGGGCGGCGTGGCCGCGTCCGGGCATCTCGAGCTGTCCACCGACTCGGATCGGCTCACCTGGGAGGTTGGCCCGAGTCCGCTCCCCCTCGGCCCGAACGAAGGCGTCATCGTCCGTCTGTCCTGATCAGGTCCGTTGGCCGCACGCCGCGCCATTCGCGCGTCCGCTGATGACCTGGACCAGCCGAGGGCGGTTGACCGGGTAGCAGCATGGCTCTAACGTGTGACCGAGTCGCTCGGTCAAAGTACCGGTATCCGCTTGCTCAACGTTGTCGATATGTGGACACGCGGCCTGGCACGCATCGAGATCGACCGGCCGGTCGATCTCGAGGTGCCCCGGTATGCCTCGACGCAAGGCCGATGTCGCTCCGCTCCATGACCTCGGGATGGTCGAGGTGGGCGCGTTGGGGAATGGCCGACCCACCCGCTCGGTTGTGGTCTGATGAGAGGGCGCCGGGTGATGGCGCCCCAAGCATGGAGGAGACCACGATGTCCAAGGCCGACAAGCTCTCGCCCGGCGCGGTCACGCTGCTCGAGGAGCCGCAGCTCGCCCATTTCGTGACGCTGATGGCCGACGGGTCGCCCCAGACGACGCCGGTCTGGGTCGACGTCGAACCGGACGGAGGGCACGTGCTGATCAACACCGCCGAGGGGCGGGTGAAGACCAACAACGTCGAGCGTGACCCGAAGGTGGCCGTCAGCGTGGTCGACAAGAAAAACGATTGGCGCTTCGCGCTCGTGCGCGGGACGATCGTCGAGCGCCGACACGAGGGCGCCGACGCCCACATTGACAAGCTGGCCAAGAAGTACCTCGGCCAGGATAGCTACCCGTTCCGCCGCGAGGGCGAGCAGCGAGTCATCCTCCGGATCAAGCCCCACCACGTGATCGAGATGGGGGTCTAGCGCGCCGGCCGTCGGGAGCGGCTTGGAGCCCCTCAGCCTCCCGAGGTTGCGAAGGTCATTGGACGGGTTCGCTACACCACGTGCGCGGCGATGGACATGATCTGGAGCAGGGTCCCGACGACGAGGACGACCCGCATCGCGGGGTGGAGCTGGTACCTCCGCGCGCCACCGGGCAGCCCCCGCCAGGCGACGTTGAGCCCCGACTGCGCCCAGGCGAGCAGGAGCCCGTGGAACGTGAGGACGGCCAGGCTCACCCAGGTTGCGCTGCCGACACCTTGCATCGAGAGCACCGTGCTCGCCAGACCGATCGCACTGCTGACAAGCCACGCGAGCATGCACACCATCGGATCAAACGAGGTCGACGCCCCCACGGATCGGGCGAGGTCGCGGATGGCGCGCATGTGAAGGTAGTATTGGTAGATGCCGTGAATCGGCCCGAGGATCGACAGCGCATGCCAGCCTGGCCGCATCGAGCTATCGTCCCGCTCGGTCTTGAGCTCGCGCCAGGTCGCGAACAGCCAGTAGAAGGCGTACAGATTGAACGTCGCGAAGCTGAGCGCCGCCACCAGCGCTGGCGACCGGGCCGGGCGCCAGGACGGCGCCCAGGGGGATGGGGCGTCGTCCGCCACCGGTGACGCGAGGGTCGGAAAGGTGGCCGTGCGAGCTGCTTGCATCCTGACTAATCCCGTCTGAGGGCTCGGATCGAGAGGCAGTCGAAGCCGTGGCGCCGACCACTTCCTGTTTGGAACAACGGTCGGCGTCCTGGCTGGGGGATGCCCTCTTATGGCCGATGCAACAACGGCGTCTAAGTCCCTTCTCCGTTGCGTCAGTCAGGCGTGTAGCACGGCGACCTCGGCCAGGCGACGTGCTCTGCTGTGACGAGCCCTTACTCTCGCGAGACGTTCTCGAGGACGACCATGTCGTCGACGGTGTAGGCGAAGCCCTTGACGTGTCTGGCCAGACCAAAGACGCTCTGGCGGTAGGCGACGCTGACGACCCAGGACTCGTCGAGCAGGGCCTGGTTGAGCTTCCCGAAGGCCTCCTTCTGACGGGCCGGGTCGATCGTGCTGTTGGCCTCGTTGACCGCGTCGACGTAGGCCTTCGGCACGGTGTCGCCCCAGACCGGGTTGTTGGCGGTGCGGTAGATGCTGTTCAGGGCGATCCTGGTCGGGTACTTCTGGGTGTTACCGGAGAACGAGGGGGTGATCTGGAACTCGCCGGCCAGCAGGCGCCGGCTGGCCTGGGTCGCGTCCAGCGGGGCCAGGTCCAGCTCGAAGCCGAGCTTGGCCAGGTCGGCCTTGAGGATCTGGGCCATCGCCTGGAGCTCGGGGACCTGGCTGTTGAAGATGGCCTCCGCTCGGAGGCCGGTCGCCCCGCCGAGCAGCTCCCTGGCCCGGTTCAGGTCGAAGGGGTACTTCGCGGCGACGGCCGGATCATGGGCGGCCGAGGCCCGGCTATAGGGAAGGACGGTCGGCTCGCTGATGCCGAACAGGACGTTGTCGACGACGCTCTTGCGGTCGATGGCATAGTGCATCGCCTGCCGGACCTCCTTCTTGTCGAAGGGCGGCTTGGTCGGATTGATCCGCAGCTCATAGGTCAACGCGCCGGCGTAGCCGCGGACCATCTCGAAACTGCTACTCAATCGGGCGACGTCCTTGGGCGGGAAGGACGTGCAGACGTCGATGATGCCCGACTGGAGGGCGGCGACCATCGCGTCGGAGTCGCCGAAGATCTTGTAGATCACCCGATCGAGATGCGGGGCGGGGGCGTTCCAGTAGTCGGCGTTCCGCTCCATGACGATGCGGTCGCCCGGCGACCACTCGACGAACTTGAATGGGCCGCTGCCGGCGGCCTTGGTCTTGAGCTCGTCCATCCCCGACGGGTCGACGATCGCCAGCGCCTGGAGGATGTCGGTGACCTCCGGGGAGACCTTCTTGAGGCCGATCCGAACGGTGCTCGCGTCGGGGGCGGTGACGGCGTCGACGTTGGCAACGGCCGGGAGCATGTTGAACCCGCGGTCCTTGTCGGCGGCCTTCTCGAAGTTCTTGACGACGTCGTCGGCGACCAGCGCCTTGCCGCTGTGGAACTTGACGCCCTTACGCAGGGCGAGCGTGACCGACTGACCATCAGGGGCCACCGTCCAGCTTTCGGCCAGGCCAGGTAGGGGTTTGAGGCTCTGGTCGTAGCGGATCAGGGTGTCGTAGAAGTTCTGGACGAGCGGGAAGTGCTGAAAGAGCAGGTTGAACGGGTCAAACGTCTGGACGTCGCTCGGGACACCGACGGTGATCGTCCCGCCGCGCTTGGC
>JACCZL010000890.1 GCA_013695975.1 Chloroflexota bacterium | reverse complement strand
CATCTACACGCCCCATTCGGCTTGGGTGACAGGGAAGAGGTCTGCGACCTCGGGCGCGGATCGCTTGAACACCATGAAGCTCCGCGTGAACTCGATCACGACCTCGTGGCGCTGGTTGATACCGCGGGTTCGGATCTTGACGATTCCGCAGCTCGGACGCGAGTTCGACGGCCGCGCGGAGATGACCTGGCTCTCGGCCCAGAGCGTGTCCCCCGCGTAGACCGGCCCGGGCAACCTGATGTCACCCCACCCGAGGTTCGCCGCTGCGTTCTCGGACGTGTCGGCGACCGATAGGCCGAGCACGACGGCGAGCGTCAGGGTCGACACGACGAGCGGGCGGCCGAACTCCGTGCGGGCCGCGAACTCGGCGTTGAAGTGGATCTGGTTGGTGTTCATCGTCAGCAGCGTGAACCAGGTGTTGTCCACGTCCGTGACCGTGCGCCCCAGCCGCGACCGATAGGTGGCGCCCGGCTCGAAGTCCTCGAGGAACCTTCCGCGCCACTCGGCGCTCATCCCAGCACACCCGCCCGGCCGAGAGCCTCGATCCGCTCGTCGTCGTAGGCACAGAGCTCGCGCAGCACCGCGTCGGTGTGCTCGCCGAGCAGGGGTCCGCGAGATATGCCGGGCCCGTCGTCCGGCGTGAGCCGCAGCGGGCTCGCAGGTGTGCGCACCTCGCCGAGAACCGGGTGGGAGTAGGCCGCGATGCCCCCTCGAGCAGCAAGTTGCGGGTCGGCGAGAGCGGCCGCGATGTCGTTGACGCGTGCGCAGGGAACCCCTGCGCCCTCGAGCCGGTCGAGCCACGCCTCGGTGGTGCGTGAGGCAAAGACCGAGCTCAGAAGCTCCCCGAGCGCCTCGCGGTTCCGGTCGCGGGCCGCGAACGTCGCGAAGGTCGGCTCGTCAGCGAGCTCCGGGCGGTCGATCGCGACGCAGAGCCGGCGCCAGAGCGTCTCCTTCGGACAGGCGACGACGATCCACCCGTCTGAGGTCTCGAAGTTCTGGAACGGGACGATCGACTGGTGGGCCGAGTTCGCTCGCCGCACCGGCTCGTAGGAGCGGGACGCGACCCACGTCCCGAGATAGGTGAGCTGCGCCAGCGCCACCTCGAAGAGCGAGAGATCGGCGTCGCCACCGACCCCGTCCCGCCGGGCCCGCGTCACGCCGGCCAGAATCGTTAGCGCGGCCACGTAGCCGCCGCAGAAGTCGACCAGCGAGAGGCCGCTCTTCGTCGGCGGGCCGGCGGGATCGCCCGTGACGCTCTGCCAGCCTGCCAGGCCCTGCACGGTGTAGTCATACGCTCCCTCGCCTGCACGCGGCCCGGTCTGTCCGAATCCGCTCAGCGACACGCAGACGATCGCCGGGTTCACCTCCTGCAGGTCGCTGTAGCGGATCCTCAGCCTGGCCGGCCCGTCGCCCCTGAGGTTCGAGAAAACGGCGTCGGCACCGCGGACAAGATCCTCCAGCACCTCTCGCGAGCCCTCGTGCCGGAGGTCGAGCAGCACGGATCTCTTGCCACGGTTGAAGCTCTCGAAAAAGAGCGAGCTGGTGCCTTCCGCGAACGGTGGGATATAGCGCGAGACGTCTCCCCCGACGCTCGGATCCTCGATCTTGACGACATCGGCGCCGAGCTCCGCCAGCTGCATGGTGCCGAACGGCCCGGCGCCGTACTGCTCGATCGCCACGATCCGGAGACCTTCGAGGGGAGGGCTCACGACACGGCCCTCTGGAGTCCGGCGGCGCGTCCGCGCTCGGCCACCCCGGCGGCCATCTTTCGCGTCGCCTCGTCGATCATCTCTCCGTCGAGCATGACCGCACCGAGGTGATCGGTCTCGGTGGCCGCCGCATACGCGTCGAGGATCCGCGTGGCACGCGACAGCTCGCCGGCCGACGGGGCGTAGATCTCGTTGCAGGGCTCGATCTGCTGGGGGTTGAGCGCCCACTTGCCATCGAAGCCGAGCAGGCGCGAGCGGGTCGCGACCGTCCTGAACCCGTCGGTGTCGCGGATCGCCGCGTACGGACCGTCGATCGCCTGAAGTCCGAAGGCGCGAGCCGTGGTGACGATCCGCGAGAGGACGTAGTGCCACTGGTCGCCGGGGTAGTCGGCCTCGATTGCGCCGACGGTCAGTTGCGGGATGCCCGCGGCGGCGGCGTAGTCGCCGGGGCCGAAGATGAGCGTCTCGATCCGACTCGAAGCCCCCGCGATCCGCTCGATCTCCACCAGGCCCCTGGGAGACTCGATCTGGATCTCGAGCCCGATCGGCTCGGCGAGGCGGAGCTTGCGCTCGAGATGCCCCAGCAGGTGGTCGACGAAGTGCACCTCGTCCGCCCGCTCGACCTTCGGCAGCATCACGCAGTGGAGGGAGGCGCCCGCGCCCTCCACGACCTGCAGGAGGTCGTCGAGGAACCAGGGAGTCCCGACCCCGTTGACCCTGACCACCCGTGTGGCCGCGCTCCATTCCCCCTCGGCGAGCGCGCGTGCCACCTGCGCTCGTGTCGCATCGGTCTTCTCGAGGGGGGCGACCGCATCCTCGAGGTCGAGGAACACCTGGTCAGCGGGTAGGGTCGCCGCCTTTCCGAGCATCTTGAGGCTTGACCCGGGCACGGCGAGACAGGAGCGGCGAAGGCGCGTCACGGGTGCGGCGACGATACCAGAATCGGTTCCAGCTTCAGGCCAGGGGCGGCGCACAGCTCGGCCGGGCTACGAAGGCCGTTGGCAGGATCAGCTCTCCCGGTCCGGAGGCTCCCGCGAGCTGATCCAGCAAGAGCTCCGCCCCGGACATCCCGAGCGCTTCCATGTCGCGCCCGACCACTGCGATCTGCGGGCTGTGGAGCTCGGCGACGGCCACGTCGTCACACCCGATGAAGGAGATGTCTGCGCCGACCGTGACCCCGCGCTCGTGGAAGGCGCGAAGCGCGCCCTGCATCAGCACGTTCCCGCCCGCGATCACAGCCGTGGCGCGGCGCTCGTCGAGGATCGCCAGTGCCGCTCGATAGCCGTGCTCGATCGAGAATTCGCCCTCGAACAGCGAGCACCTGCCGTTCGCTGCTCCGGCGAGGGTCTCCTCGACTCCGAGCCGGCGCTCGCGCGCGGGACGTCGTGGCCCTCCGGTGATCAGCGCGACCTCCCGATGGCCCAGCTCGACGAGGTGGCGCGTCGCGGCCGCCATTCCCGACCGGTGGTCGAACGACACACGTGAAGCAACGAGCCCCGGCGTGGGGTCGCGGTCGAGCAGGACCACGGGGATCTCGACCGCCCCGAGCGCTGCCGCCGTCGCGACGTGATGCTCTTCGGCGAGCGAGAGGATCAAGCCGTCGACCCGGCGCTGCTCGAGCAGGCCGATGTTCTTCGCGTCGAGCTCGGGGTCGCCCTCGGAGTTCGTCAGGAGCAACGAGTACCCGGCTTCCCGAAGCCTGCGCTCGGCTCCCGTGACCGCCGACGCGAGAACCGGATTCGAGATGTCGGAGACCGTGAAGCCGACAGACATGGTTCGCTGGCGGCGCAGCCCCTGGGCTAGCAGGTCCGGCCGGTAGCCGAGCTCGTCCACAGCGGTCATCACGGCCAGCCGCATCCCCTCGCTGACGTCCGGGTGCTCGCTCAGCACGCGCGAGACCGACGACATCGCGACACCGGCGCGTTCGGCCACCTCCCGCATGCCGGGCCGCCGTCCTGTGCGTCGTCCACCGGTGAGCACGCTCGCTGGTAACGATACCAGCCGGAGAGGTCGTTGCGGCCCACCACTCGGACGGGGTGGTGCAGGCTACAACGGCATCCCTCGTGCCCGCTCAGGACGAGCGTCCACCTCCTTGCCTGCCCGCCTGTTCAGCGTGGCCGCACTGACCGCTATCGACCGATTCGCGGGGGATCGCGTGGGCTCCTTTCCGGATCGTCCGCCTGGCGCGAGCACTCGGCTGCCGAGTCACCCCGCCGCTGACTCTCCGGGAGCGCCCTCCGCTCCGATCGTCAGAACCGCAATCACCGAGACTTCCAGGCAGCCATTCGCGGTCGAGCAGGCGGAACCTCGACCGCGATCGTTACACAGCTTCCCCGGAGCTTGCGGTCGTGCCGCAGATGGCTGCGGCAGATTAGCCCGCGATGCAAAATTTCAACCTTCCCACACCTCGCGGAGAAGACGAAGCCAGTTTCCCCCGATGATCTTCTCAATCCGTGCTGCGGGCCAGCCACGGCTCACCATCGCCTCCGTGACGTGCGGGAACTCACGGATTGTCGCAATTCCCTTTGGAAAGGTGGGTTGAAGGATGTCGGAGATGTCGACGAGTGGCCTGCCGTATCCCTTGTCGCGCATGATCCACTCGACAAACTCCGGCCCATGCCCTTCCATGAAGTCTGTGCCGATGCCGACATTATCTTCGCCGGCAATAGCGACCACATGGTCAATCGCGTCGAGATAGTCCTCGAGCGTGGAATCGTTCCCGTTGGCGAGGAACCACGGGAATGGAGTCACGCCGACGAAACCACCCTGTGACGTCAGGAACCGTATCTCTTCGTCGGACTTGTTGCGTGGATGCTGTTTAAGCGCTGCTGGTGCAATGTGTGAGTAAACGACGGGCTTGGACGACGCCATGATGATCTCGCGGCTTGTCTGCGCCCCCACGTGAGACAGGTCAACCACGATCCCGATCCGGTTCATCTCGGCTAGCAGCGCATGGCCGAAACCACTCAGGCCGGAGTCTCTTGGCTCATAGCACCCAGCGCCGGCCAAGTTCTGCGTGTTGTACGTCATCTGGACGATGCCGACCCCGAGTTCCTTGTACAACCGAAGCCGACCGAGTTTGTCTTCGATGCTGCTCGTATTTTGGAATCCGAGGATGATCCCGACACGCTTTTCCTTCTTGGATGCCTCAATATCTGCGGCAGTGCGGACAAGGCGGATGATATCGGCATGCTCATCGAGCCACGAGTAGAAGGTCCCGATATTCGCCATGGTCTCGGCGAAGTTCTCCCAAACACAACAAGTGCAGTTCGCTGCTGTCACCCCGGCTGCGTGGAGAGCCTCGAACACATCTCGACCCCACTTGGAGACAACTAATCCGTCAATCACCACCGAGCGACGATGTATGCCATCGGCGATCGCGAGATTGTGCTGACCCGATGTCTCTGCCGCCGCCATTGTGCGTCCGTTTAGAGCTCGAGCGAGGGGTGGATGTGCGTGGCCATCGACTCGAAGCTCGGAATGATCGCGTCCTTTTTGCATCGCCCGCATGACCGCGTTCGAGGCCGACCCGGTGATCCTACTACTCGGTGATCCAGGCTGAGGAAGCCTCGCTGAACCCGCCGGGGCCGTTGAACAGCGCCTACGGGACTGCCAAGGCAGCGCTGAGTCAGATGATCCGACACCTCGCTGCCGAGCTCGCGGGCACCGGCGCCGCGGCGAACGTCATCCATCCGGGCGACATCCTGGACACGAGGTCCAGGGGCAGTTCCTCTGGGTCGAGGACCCTCTGCAGGCGCCGATACCGAGCTGGGGCGAGTGAGCCGAAGCGCAGCCGTGCGGCGCGATGATCCAGCGTCCTCCGCGCTGACCTCGTCTATTGGTCTGGTAGAACCGCAACCGCCGAGATCTCCAGCAGCCATTCGCGGTCGAGGAGGCGCGGGACCTCGACCGCCGTGCTGGTCGGGTACGGCGCGACCAGGTAGTCGCGCCGCACCCTGTCGAGGATCGAAAAGTCGTCCAGGTCGACGAGGAAGTACGTCAGCTCGGCGACCTCGGCGAAGGAGGCGCCGCCCGCCTCGAGCACGGCCTCGATGTTCTCGAACGTCCGGCGGGCCTGGGCCTCGAAGTCGCCGACGCCCACGGTCCGCCACTGTTCGTCGACGCCGACCTGCCCGGAAACGAACAGGAGGCGGCCGTCGCGGAGCCCGGGGGAGAAGGGCCGATCCGGCGGGTTCCCGCCCGGGTCGATGTGCTCGCGCACTATCGGCCGAGCCGGAAGCGGTCGACGACGTCCTCCAGGATCTCGATCCCGAGGCCAGGGCCCTGGGGCTGAGGCATCCAGCCCCCCTCGTGGGTGACCGGGTTGGCGACGAGCTCGTGCTGGGCGACGTCGCGGATCGGCTTGATCTCGAACTGCTTGCAGACGGGCGTCGCCCAGCTCATCGCGAGGCTCGCGGCGGACACGATCGCGGTCGACCAGGCGTGCGCGTTCGCTTCCCCGCCCGCTGCCTCGACCCGCTCGGCAGCCTTCTTGAAACCCGTGAGCCCTTCCGCGCGTCCAGGGTCGAAGCCGAGGACGTCGCAGGTTCCCGTGTCGAGCACCCGTTGGATCCCCTCGACGTGGAACTCCTTCTCGCCGTAGGCGATCCGGGTCGTGGTCTTCTCGCGCAGCGTCTTGTAGCCCTCGGGGTTCCAGTGCCCCAGCGGCTCCTCGATCCAGTACATGTCGTACTCCTCGAGGGCGAGCGTCCGGTCGACCGCCTCCGCGGCGCTCCACGTGATTGCCACCCCGAGGTCGACCATGATCGTCTTGTCGGGGCCGATCGCCTCGCGGCAGGCCCGCATGTACTCCACGTCGCGGGCCTTCTCGTAGCCAAGCCGCGCCTGGCCCTTCTTGCCCCAGCCGATCTTGAAGCCGTGCAGGCCGGACGAGACCCACTCAGCGGCCTCTTCGGCGAGCTCCTCGATGCTCGCTTTGGCTGCATGGCCCGAGGCGATGGCCGGCAGGCGCTCCTTGACGGGTCCGCCGAGCAGGTCGAGGACGCGGAGGCCGAGCGCCTTCCCCTTGAGGTCCCAGACGGCGAGATCGACGCCCGAGATCGCGATCGAGGCGATGCCGCCGCCTCCGTACCACCAGGTGTGATCCTTCAGCGAGCGCCAGATGCCCTCGCTCTCGAGCGGGCTCCGGCCGACTACGAGGTCGCTGAAGGCCGCGATCAGCTCGACGACGGCGAGGGATGCCTCGGGCCAGTAGGTCACGGCCTCGCCCCAGCCGACCTGTCCGTCCTCGGCAGCCAGCTTGACGAGGCAGACATGGCGGGTGCGGTTGTCGTCGTTCGGCTCGGGGTAGCCGATGGGAATCGCCTCGATCGACGCAATCCTGGGGACGTCAACGCGCGCGGCGTCGAGGAGCGTGGCCGGGAGTCCGTCGGCCATCACAGGAGCTGCCCCTTGACCCCGACGTCGGGGTAGCGCGACTCGAAGTACTTGATGCGGTTGTCCCAAGCCACACGCTCCGGGCCGACTCCCCAGTAGCGAATGCTCACCTCGCTGCTGACTTGCCCGTGCACGTTGCACCCATAGCGGGCGGCGCCGGGGCGGGTGGGCAGGCCGGCACGAACTCCGCCGCCTGCGAGGAGCGCGCCCGCCGGTCCGGCGCGCTTCGGGAACTGCTCGCGCGTCTGCCCGGTCTCGGCTTGGAGAGGCTGGCGGCCGGGTGTGGTTCCGAGCTCGTCCGACATGACCGTCTCCTCCTCTGGAGTTCCGGTCTCCACCTTCACTGACGCGATCTGGAACCGGTTCCGGGCGAATCTATGCGGGAGAGCCGGAAGGTGTCAACCGCGCGAATCTCGTGTGACGGCGACGACGGCGGCGCACTTGACGCCCCAGTCGGACACGTTAGATACTGGAATCCTTTCCGGAAGGAACCAACAAGGGAGGGGCGCCGTGGAAAAGGCGATCGACAGGCGAGATTTCCTGGTCAAGGGAGGCGCAGCGGTCGCAGCGCTCGGCGGCGCCGAGGCCCTGCTGCTCGCGCCGGATGCCCTGGCCGCTGAGCTCGGCGGGCCGAAGCGCGGCGGCGAGCTCGTCGTCGGCATCGGCCAGGTCTTCGAGGACATCAATGTCCTGACGGCCTTCGGCTATCGCTGGGGTCAGCTCATGGCCTACTCGATGTACGACACGCTCGTGAAGTACGACAACAAGGGAAGGGCTGTACCGCTTCTCGCCACAAGCTGGCAGACGCCGAATCCGAGGACCACGATCGTCAACCTGCGCCGGGGAGTCAAGTTCCACGACGGCAAGGACATGACCGCCGACGACGTCGTGTGGAGCCTCAACCGCATCCATCATCCCACGAAGCCGGCTTCGAACAACTTCCTCGCGCTGCCCAAGGACATCTGGGGGAAGGCCGAGAAGCTCGGGCCCTACCGCCTGCGAATCACGACGCGCAAGCCAACGCGCATGATCGAGAACTTCCGCTTCTGGTTCATCATGCCGCAGGACGGCGACGAGCGGAACCCGAATCTCGGCGTCGAGCCCGTTGGAACCGGGCCGTTCAAGTTCGCGCGGTTCGTCAAGGGCGACCGGCTGGAGCTCGAGCGCTTCGAGGACTACTGGAACGGCGACCGTCCCTATCTTGACCGGCTCGTCTACCGCTTCCTGGCCGACGAGGCGACGCAGATCGCGAACTTCCTGTCGGGCGACGTCAACTACCTGCACGACCTCTCTGTGGCGACGCTGCCTCAGATCCAGGGCAAGCGCAACAGCAAGCTCATCCCTTCAGGCCTCTTCTTCGAGTGGTGGCAGCCGCAGATGTACTCCGGCCCGCTCGCCGACGTGCGCGTCCGGCGCGCTCTCATGTACGCCTTTGACCGCAAGGCGGCGAACCGGATCGCCTGGGCCGGCAAGGGCCTCGACACCTGGAACCCGTTCGAGAAGACGCCCTACTACACCGGCCGGCGCTGGCCGGTCAGCTACGACCCCGAGCGCGCAAAGCGCGACCTGGCCGCTGCGGGACAGCCGAACCTGAAGCTCAACATGATGATCCTCAAGGAGCCGGGGCCCTGGACGCGGGAGTCGCAGGTCCTGCAGCAGGGGTTCAAGCGGGCCGGGGTCGACGCCTCGATCCAGGTTCTGCCGGCCACGCAGTGGTTCGATCGGCTGTACACGAAGCGCAACCACGAAGGGATCGCGGTCAACGCGGGCACCGTGCCCTTCCCGTGGGCCCTCATTGCGAACTACATGATGAAGGCGTCTCTGCTCAAGCCACCGAAGGCGAAGCGCTCGGCGATCCCGGCGCTCGAGGCGGCCTACAACACCGCCTTCTCCTCGGGAAGCGAAGCCCAATACCGGAACGCGCTCCGAACGATTCAGCGCCTGATGCTGGAGCAGGCGGCCGTGTACCACACGATGGTCGCGAACAACCAGAACGTCGCGCCCAGGAACCTGCGGGGGGTCGATTCAACGCTGATCGGCGACCAGCGGTTCGATGCGGCTTACCTGGCCTAGGTGAGCGCACAACCCAGGTCGGGGGGGGGGGGG
>JACCZL010000554.1 GCA_013695975.1 Chloroflexota bacterium | reverse complement strand
GGCAAGCCCAGACGGGAACGACGCGAGTGATAGAATCCCGACGACTGCAGGCTGAGCGCGTACGAGTTGCAGCATACGAGCGGGGATGCGCTGGAGAATACGTCATGAGCATCGTGACGCTCGAAGGGATCGTAGAGGGCGGCCAGATCCGACTGGCCACCAATGTTCGACTCCCGGAGAGCACCAAGGTCTACATCGTCGTCCCAGGTTTCGAGGTTCAGCAGGTCGCGCACCTCTCCAGCCCTCGGCTGGCGCGTCCGGAGCAGGCATCGGACTTCACGATGCAGGTCGTCGAGGAAGAACCGGATGCCGGCGTATGACGGGACGCGGTTCGATCCGCCAGCACCGCTGGTACACGTGAGCGTGCGAAATCCTGCCAGCGGCGCGGTCCTACCGGAGGTGCCGATGCTGCTCGACTCAGGCGCCGACGTGACGCTCCTCCCGGGGCCGTGATCAGTCCGCTTGGGCTGTCGACCATGCCCGGCAACCACTGGAATGCGATCGTCGGCTCGGACATCCCGAGCAGGCGCGGCGGGAGCCGAGCGACCTGGGTTGCAACCTCGGTAGCGGGCGCTCTAGCTGTCTACTCTGCGGGGCCGGTTAGTATATCGAGTCGGAACTCTGGCAGTTTCTGATTAGTGGTCCGTCACACGTCAGTCGATGGGTACAGCCGCTTCAGCTTGATCCGGGCATCTTCAGTGGTGAAGCGCCAACGGGGCTCGGATTCAGAGGGTCGAGCCAGTGATCAGGTCGAGCTCGGCTCACCTAGCGCATACTCAATCGCCTGCTCGAGCGCCATCGCTCGACCCTCTGCCCAGGCGGCCAAGAATGCTTCCTCGCCGAGCCTGGCTCGTACGGCCGCTCGATCCTGCTCGTAGTACGGCTGGCGAGATGGAACACGGCATGTCCCGCTGGCCTCATACAGCGCGTCTGCCGCGCCAAACAGCCGCGCCGCATGCTCTGGCCGGTCCTGGCCGAGGGCAACGCGAGCCAGGCCCTCCAGACAGAAGGCGACGTTCGACATGTCCCTCATGCTGCGGTGCAGCTCGAGGCCTTCGCGGTAGACCGCTGTCGCCCGGGCGTAGTCGCGCCGAGCCCAGGCCCAGTCACCCAGGCCTCCGCCGCCGGTCAAGGCGAGGCCGACGCCCCATGCGTCGTCGAGCTGTCGGAACAAGGCCAGGCTCTCCTCCAGGACAGCGATCGCCCACGCGTCGTCGCCCGGAGGGCGCATCGGGCTCCCGGAACTCGCTGGCGCCACCCTCGTCTCGGGAGCAGTCGAGACCGTCGGGTCGTAGCGTTCGTACCACCCGATGGAGGCCAGGATGTACAGCGCATTCGCGACCGTCCGGGTATCACCCACCTCCTGAGCGAGGGCCGCGCTCTCCTCCTCGACGGCACGCGCCCGAGAATAGTCGCGCTTGTCGCGCAGCAAGAGCCCCAGCGTCCTCAGCGACCGCGCGATGCCGAGCTTGTCGCCGAGCGCCCGGAACGAGGCCACGCTCTCCTCGCACAAGGCAACCGTCTTGACGGGGTCGTTCCGGTAACGGGTGGCCCAGGCAGCCAGCCGGAGGGCCTCCGCCCGGACCGGGTCCGCGTCGCTGTCACTCATCGCGAGCGCCATCTCGAGCCGCCGAATCTCGCTCAAGTGGCCACGGACAAACCAGAACGGCGTCAGCGCGCTGCTCAACTGCAACCCGATCCTCACATCGTTACCCTCGTCGAGGGCCCAGGTCAGCGCAGCCCGCAGGTTGTCGTGTTCACTCTCCAATCGATCCAGCCAGGCGATCTGGTTCGGCCCGCGGCGTTGGGGCTCCCCGCCCGGCACCAGCTGCAGGTAGTACTCGGCGTGGCGCCGGCGGATGGGCTCGGCCTCCCCGCTGGCCTCCAGTTGATCCAGCCCGAACTCGCGGATCGTCTCGAGCATCGTGAACCGTGGCTCGCCGCTCGGGCCATCCTGCTGGCGCAGGAGGCTCTTGTCCACGAGGGAAGCGACTCCCTCCAACAGGACTATACCGAGATCGCCCGCCGCGTCGCAGACCGCCTCGGCCGCTTCGAGCGTGCAGCCGCCGACGAACACGGCGAGTCGACGGAAGAGCGTCGGCTCGGCCTCGTCGAGCAGGTCGTGGCTCCAGGCGATCGTGTCTCGGAGCGTCCGCTGTCGGTCCGGCAGGTCCCGGGCGCCCCCAGTCAAGAGCGGCAGGCGCCGTCCCAGCCGTGCCAGCATCGCTTGCGGCGAGAGTAGCTTGATCCGCGCCGCGGCCAGTTCGATCGCCAGCGGTAACCCGTCGAGGCGCCGACAAATCTCGGCCACGGCGGGCCCATTCTCGCTGGTCAGGGTGAACTCGGCCTTCACCGCCTGCGCCCGCTGGACGAACAGGTCAACCGCCGCGAAGCGCGACAGCGCGTCGACCGTCGGCCGATGCTCGGGGTCGGGGACTGCCAACGGGGCGACCGCGAGCTCCCGTTCTCCGCGCAGGTGCAGCGCAGCCCTGCTGGTCACGAGAACCTTGAGCCGTGGACACGACCCGAGCAGCTCGGCGACGCGTGGCCCGGCTGGGAGGACCTGCTCGAAGTTGTCGAGCAACAGCAGGAGCCGCTTCTCTCCGATGTAGCCTTTGAGGCCGTCCAGGATCGGGAGCGCCCCTGCTTCACGCAGCCCGAGCGCCTGTGCCACGGTGGGCATGACGAGCTCCGGATCGCTGATCGGCGCGAGCGCGACGAAGAACGCCCCGTGCTCGAAGTGCTCGAGCAGGTTCGCGGCCACCTGCAGCCCCAGGCGAGTCTTGCCGGTCCCACCAGGTCCGGTGAGCGTGAGGAGTCGCACGTCCTCTCCCAGGAGGCGCTGCCGCGTCGATTCAAGCTCGCGCTCGCGCCCGACCAGCGGCGTCGGATGGACTGGCAGATTGTGCGGGCGGGCATCGAGGCCGCGGAGCGGTGGGAACTCGGCCGTGAGGCCGGGGCTGACCACCTGGAAGATCCGCTCCGGATGCAGCAGGTCCCGCAGGCGATGTTCCCCGAGGTCGATCAGGCTGATCCCGGCCGGCGGCGCGTCGTGGACCAGTTCGTATGTGGCCTGCGAGAGCAGGACCTGGCTGCCGTGGCCAGCCGCCCGCAGGCGAGCGCAGCGATTGACCGCTGCCCCGTAGTAGTCGCCGCCGCGCAGCTCGGCCTCGCCGGTGTGCAGGGCCATCCGCACCCGCAGCGGCATGGCGGTCGGCCAGGCTTCCGCCTCGAGCGCCCGCTGGAGGTCGGTGGCCGCCGCGACGGCATCGCTGGCCCGCGTGAAGACGGCAAAGACGCTGTCGCCTTCGCCTCGGGCCTTGACCACCGCCCCACCGTGGCTTTCGATCCGGGCCACGATCACGGCGTCGTGGCGGGCGAGGGCGACCCGCATCGCCTCCGGGTCGTGCTCCCAAAGACTGGTGCTGCCCTCAACGTCGGTGAACAGGAACGTGACCGTTCCGCGGGGGAGCTCAGCCACGGTCACCCCTCGCGCCGCATCGCGCTGCACTGCTGAGACAGCCGTCCGGTGGCGCCCATGCCGCGCATCGAGCACCGCGACTGAGGCCCCGAGTGAACGAGCCTAGTGTACACCCATCAGCTTACGCTCGTCGGTCATGATCAGGAAGTTCGGCTTCGACATGTGCGCTCCTTTGTCGCGGGATCCGATTACGGCTTGATCCAGATCTTGTCGAGCAGGAGCATCCCGTCCAGGTTGAAGTCCACCCCCTGGACCTCGCCGCGACTGACCCAGGGGCGCGGATTCGGGGCGACCGGCACGACCCAGTTGTCCCGCAGGACAAGGTCGTTCACCTGGCGGTAGAGCTCCTTGCGGCGTTGCGGGTCGAGCGTGGAGCCGGCCTCGGCCACCAGGCGAGCGTACTCCGGCGAGCTGTAGCCGGTCGGGTTGTTGGTGGGCCGCCAGACGACCGCCGTACCGAACAGCGACGTCGGGTCCTTGTGGGCTCGCCCGTAGGTGTGGGTCATCATCTGGTAGTCGCCCTTGACGCTGCGCTCGGTCCAGGTCGACTGCTCCACGTCCTCGATGCGCACCCGGATCCCGATCGCTCCGAGATCCGCCTGGACGATCTGGGCCAGCTTGGGCAGCTCGGGAGCTACCTGGGTCGACGTCGTCAGCGCGACGTCGAAGCCGCCGCCAGCGCCCGCCTCGGCCAGCAGTTGCCTGGCGCGCTCCGGATCGTGCTTGCAGCCCTCGGCCTGCTCGCGGTCGTAGCCGAGCGACGACGGCGGATAGGGCAGGCAGGCCGCCTCGACGACACCCTCCATGACCGTGGTCGCGACGCGCTGGCGGTTGATGGCCAGCGCAACCGCCTGGCGCACGCGCACATCGTCGAGCGGCGACTGCCGCACACTCAGCAGGACGTTGAAGAAGCTGGCACCCACCGCGGCGGTGCCGCTCTGGAGGGCTGGATTGGCCGCCAGCCGCCTGAACTCGGTGATCTGGACCCGCTCGGCCAGGTGAATGCCGCCGCTCTCCAGGTTGACCGAGAGCGACGCGGCGTCGGGGATGACCCGCAGGACCACCCCGTCCAGATAGGGCA
>JACCZL010000844.1 GCA_013695975.1 Chloroflexota bacterium | reverse complement strand
ACTCGGGCATCAGTGCGTCGCCGGGGTCCGGGGCGGTGACGACCGAGATTCGCATCCTGCAGCCGAACTACTCGGTCGCTCCAGGCGACACGCTCGCCAGCATTGCCCGCCGCCACGGAACCACGATCGAGGCGCTGGCCGCAATCAACAACCTGGAGAACCGCAACGCCCTGAGCGTAGGCCAGCGACTCATCATCCTCTGACCCGCGGGCGTTGGGCCGCGGATGCCCCAAGACGCCGCGACGGCGTGGCGTGGGACCGGCGCCACAGGACCTTCGTACCGCACGGTCGGTTCATTGAGACGGGAATGAAGCACGCGCGAGTGCCTCCGCTCGCGACGACCCCCGCTATACTGGCAACCGCGTCCGTCGCGCACGACGGCACGATCGTGCGCGGGCGCCGATGAGGCGCGGCTCCTAACGTGCCCGGAGGTAACGTGGCCCAGACGATCGCTCGCCGGCCTTCGCCCCGCGCGCGAATTGCCGACCACTGCGTTCCGAGCGCGGCGGCCCCCCGGTCCGCTCGTCAGACATCCCTCGTCGGCGCATTCGTCGCCTGGATTCTCGTGGGCACGTTCATCGGCGTCCTGGGCTGGAAGTGGACCGACACCATGGCGGAAACGCGGCAGTTGGAGGCGTTCCAGCGGCCGGACGTCGCCGCGGTGCCGTTGGAGCTGCCAACCACCGCTTTCCACGACCCGCGCCTGGAAGACCTCCTGCTGCGACACACCCCCAAGCACGGCTCGGTGGGGCTCTACGTCAAGAATGTGACCAGCGGCGCTGAGGCGAACGTTCACGGCGGTCAGGTGTTCCCCGCGGCAAGCCTGTACAAGCTCCCGATCATGGCCGAGGTCGTCCGCCAGGCTCGGCTGCGTCGTCTCGACCTGAACCAGGAGCTGACGATCGGACGCGAGCACTGGGTCGCGGGAGCGGGCATCCTCCAGGCGCGGATCGGCGAGACGCTTCCGGTCCGCGAGCTGCTCAGACTGCTGATCGTCGAGAGCGACAACATCGCGGCGATGATGCTGCTCGACCTTGTCGGGCTGGAGAACGTCAACCAGACGATGCAGGGTATGGGGATGCGCTCGACGCGTCTGCTCGACTATCGAGCCCCGAACGCCTTCAGCGGTGCCGGCCCCTACGTCACGTCGCCCTCCGACATCGGCCTGTTGCTCGACACGCTCGCGACGGGAAAGCTGGTCGACGCAGCCGGTTCCGAGACCGCGCTGCGCCTGATGGAGGGAAAGCAAGCCAACGATTGGCTCGGCGCGGGCCTGCCATGGTGGACGAAGGTCGCCCATAAGTGGGGTGAGGTTCCAGGCGCGCGCCATGACGCCGGCGTCGTCTTTACGCCGAGGCACCACTACGTGATCGTCGTCATGACGGCCGGCCTTGACGGGCAGACCTCAGCCGAGTCCATTCGCGAGCTCTCTCGGGCCGTCTTCCAGTACTTCGAAGGAGCGCGCTGAGCGGCGGTCAGAGATACGGGTTGCCGACCGTGGCCTGGACGATCTCCAGAACCTCGCTGACGTCGAACGGCTTCCCCAGCAGGTACGCCAGCTTCTTGCGATCGCCGGCCGGCAGGATCTGGGTAAACGCCGAGATGACCACGACGGGTATGTCCCGCGTGGACGGATCTGCCTTCAAGCTCTCTAGGACTGCGTGACCATCGCTACCGGGCAGGGCCAGGTCGAGCGTAATCAGGTGCGGCTGGATCTGGCGCGCGAGGTGGATGGCCGACTCGCCGCTGTAGGCGGGGACAGCCCCGTAGCCGCGGTCCTTCAGGAGGGCCACGAGCAAGCCGCTGACAGCTTCATCATCCTCCACCACGAGGACGGTGCGGTTCTGGTCTTTGTCCGCCATAGGCTCGTTCTCAGTATCCCGCCGAAGCGATCTGCGTTGGCCGCAGAACCTCGCCACATCGTAATACTGCTCGATTCGAGCAACCTAGGCAAGCTTACCGCACGGGCTTGCGGGCGAGAGCGGCGCCACGGGGTACCGGACAGCGGTCCGGATCAACCTGGTAGCGATCCTCCGAGGTCCTGAAGCGCGGAGTCCCCAGGCGCGGTTCAGGACGCGGTTGGCCGCGCGCTAGTGGCCGCATGCACGAGCGTCTTGACCTGAAGCACCAGCAGATCGGCGTGATCGATCTTGTCCAGAATCGCTCCAAGCGCCGCTTCGAACTGCTCGCGCCGCTCGGGGGGTGACCCGGCCAGCTTTACCTGTCCCAAATACTCATTCAGCAGGCTGGTGTCCAACGACATCGGGGTTCCTCCAGTTCCGGCGACGGCGGACCCGCGGCACGCCTTGACGCAACCTGGATCATAAGGTCAGCGCGTTGACGTGACGTGGGGCAAAGGTTAGCTCGTCGTTGAGTTCGGGTTGAAGCAGGCGTCTGGTGCCTCCAATGTACGC
>JACCZL010000549.1 GCA_013695975.1 Chloroflexota bacterium | reverse complement strand
GGCGGGCCCGCCTGGTGAAGTTCCACTGGAAGCCGCTGCTCGGCGTCCATTCGTTGGTCTGGGACGAGGCCCAGAAGCTGGCCGGCAAGGACCCCGATTTCTTGCGCCGCGACCTGTGGGAGTCGATTGAGCGAGGTGACTATCCGGAGTGGGAGTTCGCCATCCAGACCATCGAGGAGGCGGACGAGCTGAACTTCGACTTCGATCCGCTCGATCCGACCAAGCTATGGCCCGAGCAGGCGGTGCCGGTCCGGCGGATTGGGAAGCTGACCTTGAACCGTAACCCGGACAACTTTTTCGCCGAGACCGAGCAGGTCGCCTTTCACCCCGGGCACATCGTGCCGGGGATCGACTTCTCGAACGATCCGCTCTTGCAGGGCCGCCTGTTCTCGTATCTCGACACCCAGCTCACCCGACTCGGCGGGCCGAATTTCGCCGAGCTGCCGATCAACCGTTCGGTCGCGCCGGTCCAGAACAATCAGCGGGACGGCATCATGCGGCACGCGATCAACCGCGGCCAGGTAAGCTACGGGCCCAACTCGCTGGGCGGAGGCTGCCCGATGCAGGCGCCCCAGAACATGCGCGGCTTTGTCAGCTACGCTGAGAGAGTCGATGCCCAGAAGGTGCGGGAACGAAGCGAGAGCTTCGGCGACCACTTCAGCCAGGCCGCCCTCTTCTGGAACAGCCAGTCCGACCCCGAGCAGGAGCACATCGTGCTGGCCTTCCGCTTCGAGCTCGGCAAGGTCGAGCACAAGGCGATTCGGCAGCACGTGGTGGACCTGCTGACGAACGTGGACGAGGAGCTAGCGACTCGAGTGGCGAAGGGGATTGGCGTGCCGGCCCCCGCGAACGGTCAGGCCGCGAGCGCCGCGAACGACCGCCTCGAGGCGGGCTGGGAGCAGTTCGGCGTCACGAGTCGGCCGACCCACCGCTCCCCGGGCGAGATCACCCGCGCGCCCGAACTGAGTATGGCCAACACGGTCAAGGACACCGTCAAGAGCCGATGCATCGCCGTCCTGGCTGCGGACGGGTTCGACGGGGCCCAGGTGACGGCGATCACAAAGGCGCTCGAGGCCGCGGGGGCGCGAGCGGAGATCGTGTCGACCCAGCTCGGCGCCATCCGAAGCGCCGACGGCCAGGCGCTGGAGCCGGACAAGACGCTGCTGACGGCCGGCTCGATCATGTACGACGCGGTCTTCGTCCCCGGCGGATCGCAAAGCGTGGCCGCGCTGATCCAGGAGGGCGATGCGATCCACTTCGTCAACGAGGCGTTCCGTCACGGCAAGGCGATCGCGGCGACGGGCGGAGGGGTCGACCTGCTGCTGGCAAGCCAGGCGGCCGGCAACGGATCGAACGGCCGCAAGTCGAAGAAGGCGCTGTCCCTACCGGGCGTTGTCGCCGAGCGCGAGCCGTCGGATCTGAGCGACGTGGCACAGCAATTCGTCGAAGCCATCGCCCAGCATCGCAGCTTCACCCGCCAGCACAAGGAGCGGGTGCCGGCCTGAGCGATTAGCGACCCGTCACCGCCTCATTGATGGGTGGCGACGCCGGTCGGTACGCCGTAGGGGGAGCTCGCCGGTTCCCCCTACGGCGCACCGACCGGCCAGATCACGGGTGAGCGAACACCCGAGATGCTGGTGATCTTCTGGTGTCGGGCCATCGACGTGCCTCCCCTCCCGCGCCCGAATGGCGCGCGCCGCGGCGAGGATAGCGGGTCTCGATTGCCGCCAGCAAGACGGTTGGATCCGCGGCGAAGATGCTCAACGAGGGCCCAAGGTGATCAAGATGCTCATCGTTTGCGCGTGAGCACGTTGGCAATCGGCGACGGCAGGATGATCACCTTTGGGCGAGACGACCTCCGCGGCAAGGTCTGGCGCCAGCGGCCAGAATCCCTCCGGCACCCCGCCCTCGGGGACCCGCTCCCACGAGACGAACGACGCGTCGGGGATGCGGACGCGGTCCGGGCGGCGCCCGACGATGCAGGCGACGCCGTCGGTGAACACCAGGCCCAGGTCCCGCGCACGGACGAAATCACGGAGCAGCTCGTAAACCAGCGCGGCAATCAGGTTGTGCAACGCGCCAGCGCCAGGCATTTCCATCGCCACGCGAGTCGCGCCGTCGAGCAGGCGCTTGCCGTCCTCGGGATCGAGATCGCCGACCCGCTTGGTGGAGCCGACTACATCGGCGAACAGGACGGTCACTTGATTGCGTTCGCCCTCCAGCGCGGTCGGCGACGCCAGGATCTGCTCGGTCAGATGGCGCGCGGTGTACGCCTGGGGTGACGGGGCCGGCACCACGGGCGTCGTCCTTGAGGATGGGCTCGGCCTGCCCTCAGCGCTCAGCCGGGCGCCACCCTCGCCACAGAAACCGTTCTCCGGCGGGTTACGGAAGCCGCACGAGGCGCACGACGTGGCGAGCGCCGTGCCACAATCCCCATAGAACCTGTTCGCGGGCGGCGACGCTCGGTGTCTGCGATGGGGGTAAGTACGACTCAGGTCTGCGAGACGTCGTTGTAGAGCACAGGGCCGCTCGCGATCACCTGGGCGGGGGCAGTCCACAGCGGCCCGAGGAGCCGCTCCGCCTCCGGCTCCAGGGTCGCGCGGGCGGCCTGGGCCTGCTCCTGCGTCTCCCACAGGGTGACGATCAGCACCCGCCCGTTCCCGGCGTCTACGGTTACGGAGCCGCGGTAGCCTGGCTGTTGCGCTCGGATGCGCTGGAACTCCTCCGCTTGCCCGCGCCCCCGGGCCATCTTCTCGGGATCGGACGTCCCTTCCCTGACCATGGCAAACATGGCGCACCTCCTTACAAACTATTACTTCAGCTCGACTGTATCTCCCCGACGGATTCTCCCACCCCGCACGATGGCGGCATAGACGCCGACGTTGACCCCGTTGTGCTGGGCCGCCGTGCGCAGGATCCCCGGGTCCCTGGGGAGATCTCCCTGTGGGAGGGTCGTCATCACGCACCGTGGGCAGGGACTCGTGACACTCAAGCGGACCTCGTCCCCAATCGCGAGCGTGCGGCCGATCCAGGCATTCTCGACGAAGTCCTGCTCCCCGGAGGCGGCCTCCACCACGATGTTCGGGCGGAACCGCCGCACTTCGAAGCGTCCTTGTGGGTATAGCGCCCGCAGGC
>JACCZL010000831.1 GCA_013695975.1 Chloroflexota bacterium | reverse complement strand
GAGCGGCTCGTAGAGCTGGCGCGCCGTGAGGGCCGCAGCCTCAATCAGCAGCTCGTCTACATGCTGCGCCAGGGTCTCAGGCGCGCCGAGCACAGGCGGAAGCCGAACCAAGCGGAGCAATGAGGCGCCCGGGCACCGCGGGTACGGCCCGGGGCTGGTACACCTACAGCTTGGATGGGAGGTTCGCATAGAGCAGATAACTGAACACCTTTTCCCGCTCACTCCTCGTTAGCCGCCACAGCGTATAGCCGCCGTTAGTTGAGGCCAAGCTGGTCAACGCGCCGACGTTCGAGCGGATCCGCGAGCTGGTAACGGTGTGACCGGCCTGGTTTTGGCGCTGGCCTGGATCGCTGGCGTCGCAGCCGGGCTACTGCCAGTCGACACAGGCTGGGCGGCGCCGCTGCTCGGTGGGGCCGCGCTGGTCGCGGGCTGGATCGCTGGCTCGGGGAACGCGCGTCTCGTGGCGCTCGCACTGGCCACCGGATTGTTCGGACTGGCGCACGCCCGCGTCGTCTGGAGCGATGGGCCGCCAGACCCGCTGGCCGGCCTGAGCGGTGAGGTGAGCCTTGTTGGTCGGGTGGCAGACGCACCGACGCTCCAGGGCTCTCGGGTGGCCTTTCCGATGATCGTCAGCCGAGTCGAATGGCCGGGGCCGGGCCGCGACATCGAGGCGAGCTCACGGGCGTCAGTGCTGGTCTGGGCGGTGGGAGCGGACGTCGAGTACGGCGACCTGGTGGCTGTCCGTGGGCGGCTGGCCGCGCCGCGCTCGCGCCCTGGCTATCCTGAAGCTGAGCTGCTCGCCCGGCGCGGGATCAGCCACGTGATCGACTTCGCGAGCGTGCGGCTGCGCGAGAAGGGGCAGGCTGGCGCGTGGGTGCTACTGGGGCGGCTACGGAGCACCCTGGAAGGGGCACTGCGCTCGTCGCTGCCGGAGCCCCACGCTTCGCTCGCGGCTGGGATCGTGCTGGGGGCGCGATCCAGCACGCCGCCCGAGCTACGATCTGCCCTCGTCGCGACGGGCACCAGCCACATCGTCGCCGTCTCGGGCTTCAACGTCCTGGTGGTGGCCGGCACACTGGGCTACATCGTCATTCGCCTGATCGGGCGGCCCTGGGCGCTGGCCCCGATGCTGCTGACCGTGTGGGCCTACACGCTCCTGGTCGGCGCCCCGCCATCCGGCATCCGCGCCGCCCTGATGGTGTCGTTGGCCTTCCTGGCGCAGGCGGTCGGGCGGTTACCCGATCCGATTACCACCCTGACCATGACGGGGGCGGTGATGGTCGGATGGGATCCTCGGCTCCTGCTCGATGTCGGGTTCCAGCTTTCGGTCGCCGCGACGGCCGGCTTGATCCTCCTGGCCGGCCCGCTCGCCGAGCGGCTGCTCGCCTTGCCGCGATCCCTGCGTGAGCCACTCGCCGCGACGATCGCCGCGCAGCTCGCGGCGCTCCCAATCATCCTCGGAACGTTCCATACCCTCTCGCTGGTGACCCCCATCGCCAACGTGCTCGTGAATCCCGCCCTCCCGTTGGTCATGCTGTTCGGCGGGCTGCTGGCCGCGCTTGCGCCGTTGCCGGGCGTCGGCGAGCTGTTGGCCTGGACCACCTGGGGACTGGTGAGCTGGCTGCTCGTCGCGATCGAGTGGAGCGCGAGCTTGCCGAGCGCGGTCCTTTACACCGGTCGGCCCCCGAGCTGGTTCGCGCTCGCCTGGTACGGGATGCTAGCGCTCTGGGCCGCCGCTGGCTCGGGGGACGTGCGCACGGTCATCGGATATCGCCCGACCCTTCGGGTCGGCCTGGGAGTCGCCGTGGCGCTCGTACCGGCGACGGCCGTCCTGGCGGCTCCCTCGGGCCACACCGCGATCGTCTCGGTGCTGGACGTGGGCGAGCCAGCGGCGTTCGTCCGAGCGCCGTCGGGACGGACCGTCCTGCTCGGCGGCGCCGCGAGCCCGTCCCAGCTTACCGCCTCAGTCGCCGAGCGGCTCGCCCTCTGGGAACGCGGACTCCACCTGGTGGTGGCTACCCGCCCTACCGATTTGCAGCGCGTGGCCCTTGCCGAGACGCTTCGCAAGTATCCCGCCCAGCTCGTGTTGGGCGTCTCGTCGACGGATGGGGCGCTGGGCCAGTCGGCGTCCTCGCGGCGTGGAGGCGGAGACACTCCAGGCGCGCCTGCGCTCGAGGCGGGGCAGGTGATCGACCTGGGCGGCGGCGTTCGGGTCGAGATCGTCGACGTCCGCGTCTACGACGACGTACCGGCGGTCGACGTGCAGGTGATTGTGGGCGATGTCGCGGTGTGGCTGCCGAGCGCTGGTCCGCCCAGTGGGCACTGGCGCGAGGCGGCTGCCGCCGATCGTCGGGTGGTGCTTCGGTTGCCAGCGGGATCCGAAGGCTGGCTCCGAGCCGCGCCGAAGGTGCCCTGGCTCGCAGTCATTCCCGAGACGCCCCCGCGGCTGGTGCCGCGTGAGGTTGGGACGGCGCTGCTCCTGGATCAGCGAACGTACGGCGATGTCGAGGTTGTGGCGGACGGGGCCGGCGTCAACTTGCGCACCGCGCGCTGTCCGGGCGGGACACAGTGTCCCGTCGCCCCACCCATGTCCGTCGACGGCTCGGAGGAACCGTAGGCGACGGCGCGCGGTAGTCTCGAAGTCCCGGGCGACGCCGGGATCAGGTAAGACCAGACCAGCGCTGGATGATCAGCAGGGCGGCCAGATTGACCAGAATCACGGCAAGGACGATGATGAGCTCCATGCCCTCGCTGACGATCACGGGTCACGCTCCTTGGGAGAGCCGGCTGGCTCTCGGACTTCGGCATCCTCACCATTGTAGAGACGGGCCTGAGCCCGTTGTCAAGCTGCCGGAGGTGGGCTATGGGCCCTTACTGGTCTGTGCCGCCGTTCCGCCCGCCTTCGCGATTGAGCATCTTGAGGTGCCCCTCGAAGTAGGCGCCATCCTGCATGATGAGGTTGCCGGCGCTGATCTCTCCGGTGACGCGCCCACTCGGGGCGATCTCGACCCTGCCGGGGCAATGGAGCTCGCCGTTGACCTCGCCAGAGACGGCGATCCCCTCAGCAGTCACCTTCGCATTTACCCGCGCCGCGTCCTCGACGAAGACCATGCGCTTGCTCTCGACTTCACCCTGCACAGCGCCGCGGATGCGGATCGAGTGCTCGGAACGAAGCGTCCCTTCGATCGTGGTACCCTCGCCGACGATGCTCTCCGCGTCCGCGTCCGCGTCGTCGTCGTCGTGGCTCGCCGCGCTCCAGGAAGATCGCGGCGCTGGCGTGACAGCGGGCGCTGGAGGATCCGATGCCCACGGGTCGTATGGCTCAGGGTCCACAGCCTGTCCTCCCATCGAGGTGACCTCGGGTGACTCGAACGGTTGCACGCTGTCGTCGACAAATGGCGCTGGCGTCGGCTCGGGAGGCGGATTCGGCGCTGTCGCGGCTCCGCTCGCCACCGGGAGCGGGGCGGTCTGCTCGTCGTCGGCCGGCTCCGCTTCAGACGCGGCGGGGTCTTGCTCGGACTCGTCCTTGCCGCCGAGGGCCCTCGAGAAGCGCGTCCACTCGGACTCCTCGTTCTTCTTGAACATGCTGCCTCCTCGCACAGGTTCGTCCGCCGGGCCGGCGTGCTGGCGGCGCCGCGACGCTGAGTATACCCTGTGTCCCCGTGTCCAGCAATCGGGGCGAGCCCGGGGGTTTACCAGCGCGGCATCAACGGCAGCCAGCTCGAGTCGCGTTCGCGCATCGCGGTGACGTCGTCGCGGGTATGGGCCTGCCGCTCCCGATAGGCGGCCGCGAAGCGCTCGAGCTTGTCCTCGTCGAGCTCGACGCCCAGTCCGGGGCCCTTCGGCACCTCGAGATAGCCGTCTGCGAAGTGGAACATCGGGCCCTTGATGAGGTCCTCTTCGAGCCAGGGGTAGTGACTGTCGCTGGCATAGATCAGGTTGGGGACGGCCGCCGCGAGGTGGGTCATGGCGGCCATCGTAATGCCCAGGTGGCTGTTGGAGTGCTGGCCAACGCCCCAGCCAAGCGCGTGACAGACCTTGGCGAGCTTGACGCACCCGGTCAGGCCTTCCCAGACGTGGTGGTCGGCGAGGACGACCGAGACGGCATCGGCGCGGAAGGCCTCGGGGATGTGCTCGAACGCGGTGACGCACATGTTGGTACTGAGCGGGATGTGAGTGCTCCTTGCGACCGCGGCCATGCCGGCGATGCCGGCGCACGGGTCCTCGAGATATTCGAGGTCGGCGTCGCGGAGCTTGTGGGCGACCCGGCGGGAGGTTTCGACGGACCAGACGGCGTTGGGGTCGATCCGCAGGCCCATGCCGGGACCGAAGTGCTGGCGGAGGAGCCGGACCGTCTCGACCTCCGCGTCGGGCTCGAGGACGCCGCCCTTGACCTTGAGGCAGCGAAAGCCCCATCGCTCGACCCAGCGCTCGGCGAGGCCGACCATCGCCTCGGGCGAGAGGACCTCGCCCCACTCGTCGTCACCGGCCTCTTTGTAGAAAAGATAGGCGGCGTAGGGCACGCGCTGTCGCACTGTCCCGCCAAGGAGGTCAGAGATGGGGCGGCCGGTCGCCTTGCCAATCAGATCGAGGCAGGCCTCCTCCAGGGCGCAGAAGAGGCGGGCGTTGCGTAGGGTCACTCGGAGCGGCTCGAGCTGCCAGGGGTCGTGCCCGATCACCAGGGTTCGGATGGCCTCGAGCGCCCGAGCTGTGGCGCCGCCGCCAGGGGCTTCACCCAGGCCGACGAGCCCATCGTCGGAGTAGAGCTGGATAATCACCCGCAGGAACGCCGACTCGTGGATGCCCCAGGAGTTGCGGAGCGGTGGGTCCGGCACGGCGACGGGGGTGACCCGCATGTCGACGATACGCACGGTGGTTTGCTCCCCTCAGAGCGAGGCTAACCGATCCGGCCCGACGATGCCAGCGCGTTGGGTGGCGCTCACGGCGCGGGGCTTCGCTAGAATGAGCGCAAGCGGCAGATGAGGAGGGCCCGCGCGTGAAACCGGCTCAGTTCGAGTATTTCGCCCCGACGACGGTCGACGAGACGGTCGCGATGCTGGCCGAGCGTGTTGAGGACGTGAAGCTCCTGGCCGGCGGGCAAAGCCTGGTGCCCTTGATGAACATGCGCCTGGCACGGCCCGCGGCGGTGGTGGACATCAACGGTGTCGGCGAGCTGGCGTATGTTCGTGAGCGTGACGACGGCGGTTTTCGAATTGGGGCGCTGACCCGTCAGAGCGCGGTCGAGCGATCGGACCCGCTGCGCAAGCGGGCGCCACTCCTCCACGAGGCGGTCGGCTACATCGGGCACATCGCGATTCGGACTCGGGGGACCATCGGGGGCTCGATCGCCCACGCCGATCCGGCCGGTGAGCTGCCGGCGGTGATCACTGCCCTGGACGGCGAGCTGGTCGTTCGCGGGCCGGTCGGCGAGCGCACGGTTCGGGCTGATGAGTTCTTCCTGACCTATCTGACGACCCAGCTCGGTCCTGACGAGCTGCTGACTGAGGTGCGCCTGCCGCCCTGGCCGGATGGCGCGGGCTGGTCGTTCATGGAGGTCAGCCGCCGACACGGCGACTATGCCCTCGTGGGCGTCGCCTGCGTCGTCCAGGTCGATGGCGGCGTCTGTTCGGACGCTCGACTCGTCTTCACCGGCGTCGGCGGCACTCCCTACGTCTCGGTTGTAGGCCAGGATGCCGCTCGCGGCGAGCGACCGGACGATGCTCTTTACCGACGGGTTCAGGAGGCAGTTTCTTCGGACCCGGGGCTCGAGCCGGAGGCAGACATTCATGCGTCGGCGCTCTACCGCAAGGAGGTCGCCGGCGTGATGGCGAAGCGCGCCCTCGCGCGGGCGTTCGAGCGGGCGACTGCTCTCTCCGGTTAGGGTCTCGTTCGGCCGTCGAAGAGTGGAATGACCGACCCGCTGGTGGGGGCTGGTGTGGCCGAGGGCCCGGGTTCGATCCAGGGAGCGATGGTGAGGAGCGGCGCCGGTGTCAGGGTCGGCAGACGCGGGCGGGGGCCGACGGTGAACTGCCATCGGTAGACGTTGCCCTGCCCGCGCTCGTCGAGCATCTGGATGCGAACCTCGTGCGCTCCGAGGTCGAGCTCGCGGGTGAAGCTCAGGTTCACGGTCCGCCCTGGCCTGGCGTCGAGGGCGGCGGGGATCGGATCGCCGTCGACGAAGGTGACGACGTCGACGAGGTTGCCGGCGGCGATAACGCGGGCCCCGATGACGATCGTGCCGGGAGGTAAGGCCGAGTCCGGCCGAGGCTGAACGTTGCTGACGATCGGATAGATGCCGGTCGACGGAGACGCGATTGCGACCGGCTCGGGTCCCGGAGACGGCGTCGGGTCTGGCGTGGGCGGCAGCGGCTCAGTGGTCGGGCCGGGCGTCGGGGTGGTCAGGAGCGACGCTGGCGGGGCCAGGGTGGGCGGCGCCAGGCGCGGGAAGACCGCGTTCGCGGCTGTCGGACGGGCGCCTTCGCGAGGGCGATCGGTCGTTGGCGCGCAGGCAGCCGCGACCAGCGCGGTGAGCAACAGTAGCGGCGCTATCCGACGACGGGGACGGCAGCTCAAGCGGCGTCCTCAACTCAACGCGACCGGCGTCGTCGCCGTCCGCGACGCCGGTCCGCGGCGCGGATGATAGAGGCCCGGCTGTGGAGGGTCAAGCGGGCGGGCGGGCGCGGAACGATCCGTGGCTGGGCACTCTATGGGCTAAGATATGGCGGCCGTGCGCGGGATCGTGGGTGCGGCCAATACGCCATCAGGGGTAACCAGCGTGGCAGCTCCTTCGAACGCGCAGATGCTGTACACCGATCCTGCCGACCGGAGCGGGCTGATTTGTGACGTGGTTGTGCGCCGACTGCAAGTCAACCGCGACCCGCGGGGGATTCTGGTCGAAACGCTCCGCGCCGACTGGCCCGACTGCTACGACACGGCAGGACGGGCGTTCGGACAATCGTATTACTCCGCGACTGAGCCCTGGGTGGCTCGCGACGAGGATCGCTGGCACGTCCATCAGCGACAGACCGACCGGTTCATCGTGCCGCTGGGCGACGCCGTCGTCGCACTGTACGACCCGCGGGAGGGATCACCGACTCGGGGGCGACTGAATCTCGTCCGGCTGGGAGGTTCGAATGGCGACCAGGGACAGTACCTGGTCCTGATCCCGCCGAGGGTCTTGCATGGCTTCGTGGTGGTCAGCGCCACCCCGGCGCTGCTCCTGAACTATCCCACCCATCTCTGGGACGCGGCCGATGAGGGGCGAATTTCCTTCTCGGACGCCGATGCCCGGCTGGCGGACGGACGTCCCTTCGCCTGGGACGTCATCCGCGATTTCGAGCGGGACGCCGCGGCGTCAGCGCCGGAGATCGCTCGGGCGGAAGGGTGAGGATTCTCGTCGTCGGCGGGGCTGGTTTCATCGGCTCCCACGTGGTGGATGCGGCGCTGGCGGCGGGTCACGACGTGGCGGTCCTCGACAATCTCGCCACGGGCAAGCAGGTCAACGTCAATCCCGCGGCGCGATTCTACCAGGTCGATATCCGTGAGGCGGATGCGCTGGCGAAGGTGTTCGAGGACGAGCGGCCCGAGGTCGTGAACCACCATGCGGCTCAGGCGAGTGTCAAGGCCTCGATGGAAGACCCTGTTCGCGACGCCCAGATCAACCTGATCGGGTCGCTGATCTTGCTCGAAGCGTGCCGCCGCCACGGGACCAGCAAGCTGATCTACGCCGGAACCGGCGGGGCGGCGGTCGGCGAGCCGAAGTACCGACCGGTTGACGAGGAGCATCCGGTCGAGCCGCTCAGCCCCTACGGTGCGAGCAAGCATGCCGTCGAGCATTATTGCACCCTGTACCGTACGAACTGGGGACTCGACACGACGATCCTGCGCTACGCGAACGTCTACGGACCCCGGCAGGACCCGAACGGCGAGGCCGGCGTGATCGCGATCTTCGCTGGGCGGATGCTGGCTGGTGAGGCGGAGCCGATCGTGAACGGGAGCGGTGAGCAGGAGCGCGACTACGTCTACGTTGGCGACGTCGCTCGGGCAAATCTCCTGGCGTTAGAGCGGGGTAGCGGGGGCATGTACCACCTCGGGACGGGCGTCGGAACATCCGTCAACGCGCTGTTCGATCGGCTGGCAAGCCTGACCGGGTACGACCGCCCTCGACGTCACGGCCCGGGCCTGGCCGGCGAGGTCTACCAGATCACCCTGTCGATCGCGCGGGCCGAGCGCGAGCTGGGTTGGAGCCCAAGCGTCGCGCTCGAGGATGGACTCAGGATCACCGTCGACAGCTTCCGCTGAGGAGGCGTGCTCTTGGCCGGAGCGCCGGCCTGGACGGTCTATACTCGACCACGGAGGGCATGAGGGTGACCGACGGGGTTCGACGGTACGTCCTGGCGCTGGATCAGGGCACGACCGGGTCGGCGGCGCTGGTGTTTGGGCCGGATGGCCTACCAGTTGCCGCGGCCGACCAGGAGATTCGCCAGATCTATCCGCGGCCGGGTTGGGTGGAGCACGACCTGGACGAGATCTACCAGAGCTGCCTGGATGTCGCCGAGCGGGCGCTGGGGATCGCGGGCATCGTCGGCCGCGATCTGGCCGCGATCGGGATCACCAATCAGCGAGAGACGACGGCTGTGTGGGACCGGACCACCGGCCGCCCGATCGCGAACGCGATCGTCTGGCAAGATCGGCGGGGCGCCGCCACGTGCGAGGAGATGCAGGCGGCCGGGCTTGCGCCACTCGTTCGTGAGCGGACCGGGCTGGTCATCGACGCCTACTTCTCGGCGACCAAGCTTCGCTGGCTGCTCGAAAACGTGCCGGACGCTCGACAGCGAGCCGAGGCTGGCGAGCTGGCGTTTGGCACGATCGATTCCTGGCTGCTCTGGAAGCTGAGCGGGGGAGCGGTCCACGCCACTGACGTGTCAAACGCCTCGCGGACGATGCTGTTCAACATCCACGATCGGACGTGGGACGGTGCGCTGCTCGGCGAACTGGACATTCCGGCCTCGCTCTTACCGGAGGCTCGCCCGTCCAGCGGGGTGTTCTGCGAGGCAGTTGGCGAAGCCGGCAGGCTGCTCGGGGATGCCGTTCCCATCGCGGGCGTGGCTGGCGATCAGCAGGCGGCGCTCTTCGGCCAGGCTTGCTACGCGCCGGGGATGTCGAAGAACACGTATGGCACGGGCTCGTTCCTGTTGCAGCATACCGGTAGCCGCGCGGTCGAGTCTGAGCGAGGGCTCCTGACCACCGTTGCCTGGGGCATGGATGAGAGGATCGAGTATGCGCTGGAGGGGAGCGTGTTCGTGACTGGCGCGGCGGTCCAGTGGCTCCGTGACGGCCTCGGCATCATCGCCGAGGCCGCGGAAACTGAGGCCATGGCCGAGTCCGTGCGCGACACGGGCGGCGTCTACTTCGTGCCCGCCTTCGCCGGGCTCGGGGCGCCTTACTGGGACATGTACGCGCGGGGGACGATCGTCGGGCTGACCGGCGGGACACGTCGCGAGCACCTGGCGCGGGCGACACTCGAGGCGATTGCGTACCAGACCTGCGACGTCCTGGTCACGATGCAGGAGGAGAGCGGCGTCGAGATCCCGGTTTTGAGGGTCGACGGTGGCGGTTCGGCGAACCGTTTCCTGATGCAATTCCAGGCCGACCTGCTTGGCGCGCCGATCGAGGTCGCCGCGGTCCAGGAAACGACGGCGCGTGGGGCCGCGTACCTGGCGGGGCTGGCCGTGGGCTTCTGGCCGGATCGGGAGACGCTGGCCGAGCAGTGGCGCCCTGCCGCCCGCTTCGAGCCCGAGATGTCGGGCGACGAGCGGGCCGCCCTGCTCGATCGCTGGCACCGGGCCGTCGAGCGGTCACGTGCCTGGGCGGAAGACTGAGGTGCGACTGCTCCTTCCGACGGTCATCGGGG
>JACCZL010000829.1 GCA_013695975.1 Chloroflexota bacterium | reverse complement strand
CAACAGGCGCGTCTTCCCTGAAGCCAAGCTTTCGACCACGATCTTTGCGACGCGTGCTCAGTCCACTGGGCAAAGCTTTACCGTCCGTACGCATGCTGGTCGGTTCATCGAGCGCAGCTCTCCGACCCTCAAAGTAGCTCCTGCGAAGGTCTTGGTCTTCGACCCGGAGAACGGGGTGATCCCGTCTTGTACTCAGGAGGACTGGAACCTCGCGATCCGTTTGTTGACCTCGACGGAGACCGTCCGAATGGGTGAGTGCGTCAAGTCTTTCCAAGGTGAGGTCAACGAAACCAACGAGCGAGCTAAAGGAACGCTACAAATCTCAGGTCCCGGTCCGCTCATCTTGCGTGGAGCGAACATATCGCTGTATGCGGCCCGAGATGCGTCACAAGGGAGTAGCTTGTACCTTGACACTCACCGATTCTTGCAAGACAAGCGCGGAGATTCGAAAGCCTTTGCCTTTCGATCGAGGCGCGTTGGCTTCCAAAGAAGCGCGCCACAGAATAACTTCCGGCGGATTATTGCAGCACCTATCCCAACTGGGAGCTTCTGCTTCGACACTGTCAGCTATGTTATCGAGGAGTCTTCGCAGATTGACCTCGACCTACTGCTCGCCTTTCTCAACTCGAGCATCCTTGACTGGTATTTCAGGCTCGGGAGTACGAACTCGAAGGTTAATGAGTACCAATTCAATGCCCTGCCGATCCCGAGGCTCGTGGCCGAGGGACCGAGTGCTGATTGGCGACCGCTGATTGAAGAAGCTAGATGGGCTGAAATGGCGGACCAGCTGCGTGCGGCTTGCTCCAAGCCGGGCGTCATGCCGAAGTCAGTTGCCGATGCTGTAGCCGAGATGAGCCGACGAATCCAGGAGATAGAAGCTCGGCGCGTACTCAAGAACCGCTCCGAGCGATCGCGTTTGGCCTCGGAGAGTCGGCCGATCCAGGACGCGATCGATGCCGTCCTGTTCCGCTGCTTCGGCCTTTCTGACGACGAGGCGCGCTACGTGACCCAGCGCCTGAGCGAGATGCTGTGACCGACGTGGACGCGGTCAACCGTTGGTCCGCGCTCGCGGAGGGCCAGTTCTTCGAGCGCAAGTCGGCGTTCGAACGCTCTGGTGGGTCGCTGAAACGGCGCAACGCTACGGAGGTCGCTCGGGACATAGCCGAGACGCTCTGCGCCATGGCCAATGCCGACGGTGGGGAGCTGGTGGTCGGCATGGAGGATGATGGCACGCCCACGGGCGTACCCCATCCTGCAGATCGAGTGGAGCTGCTGCTTCGGGCGGCCGGGGAGCGCAGCTACGTCGAGCCGCCACTTCGGTTCCAGCGGCGCGAGGTCCAAACCCAGGATGGCCTGTTGCTGCTGCACTTCGCCGTGGAGTGGAGCCCTGAGGTCCATCACCTGGCCAACGGCCGCTACGTGCTGCGGGTCGGCGACAGCACCATGCCGTTTCCGGCCGAACAGATCGCGGCCCTCAAGTCGACGAAGTGGCAGGGCCTGATCGAACGCTCCTTCCCACCGGGCGCAACGCTCGACGATCTCGACCTCGAACTGGTGGCGACGCTGACCCCGGACTTGGTCGACGCCGGCGTACCGGTCGAGTGGCTGCAGCACCATCGCCTGGTCGAAGGACGTAACGGTCGGTTCGTGCCCAATCTGGCCGCGCTGCTGCTGTTCGGGAAGGATCCGGGCCGCTGGCACCCTCGCTGCGGGATCGACTTCGTCCGCTGGGAAGGGACCGAGCGCAAGTACGGTGCCGAGCTGAACATCGAGAAGCGGGTCCGCATCGAGCGCCCACTGGCGACGCTCATCAAGGATGCGTTCGAGGCGATCCGGCCGTTCATCCGAGAACGCCAATCGCTCGTCGGCCTCTTCTTCACCGAGCGCCTGGAGTACCCCGACTTCGTCTGGCAGGAGGCGATCGTCAACGCGGTTGCCCATCGCGACTACGGCATCCAGGGGGCTCCGATCGAAGTGTGGATGTTCGACGACCACATCGAGGTCCGAAGCCCCGGACTGCCGCCCCCGCCGGTGACCGTCGAGGCCCTGAACCGGCGACAGCGGCTCCACCTCTCGCGCAGTCCGCTGATCGTCCGCACGCTCGTCGAGCTCGGGTTCATGGGTGACCTGGGCGAGGGCATCCCGCGGATGTTCGACGTGATGGAGCAAGAAGGCTTCTACCCGCCGACTTTCGCCAGCATCGGGGCTCTCAGCGTCGAGGTCACCCTCCGTAACCAACCAATCTACGATCGCGCCACCCTAGAATGGCTCCAGCAGTTCAAGGAATTCGATCTCTCGGGAGACCAGCGGCGACTCCTAGCCTATGCCCGCGCACAGGGCGGAACGTTCACCAGCCGGGAGTATCAGAAGCTCGTCGGGATCGATCTCTACGTCGCCTCGAACTCGATCAAGGCGCTGATCCGCAAGGGGCTGGTACGCTCGACCGCCAAGGGCGGCCGCGTGTACCAGATCGTCGAGTCTCATCTGGCGCCGGAGCCACCGCCCGAGGAGCTGAGCCGAATCCTGGACGCGCTCGGCCGGCCTCGGATTCTCACCAACCAGCAGATTCAGCGCACTCTGGGCGTGAGTCGGGCCACGGCCAGCCGGTACCTTCGAGACTGGGCCGCTGCAGGATGGCTGCATCCGTCTGGGAGCGGGCGGGGGCGAAGCTATGAGCCAACCCCACAGCTAAATGCATCACGCTAAAAGTAGACGTGAGTCGTTTGAGGCTGATGCATTTGCCAGTGAGGCTGATGCATTTCGGCCCGTAGGCCGGGTGGGAGGCTGAGTTGCGGATCCCCTACGTCGTCGACAACGAGACCCATCGGCTGGCCGACGTCCTGAACGCCGTCCTGGCCGAGCATGGCGGCAGGGCGCTCGACGTGGCGACGGCCTACTTCAACGTCCAGGGGTTTCGGCTTCTGAAGGACGGGCTGCTCGGGCTGGGGAGTTTCCGCCTGTTGCTCGGCGATGAGCCGTCCGAGGGTGCGGAGGTCGGCTTGCGATTCCGCGCCGCTTCCGCCCTGCGCGGGGAGCTGAACGCGGCCCCCTACTCGGAGGAGTTGCTCCGTGCGGTCGAGGAGCTGATCGCCTTTTTGCGGCGGCCGAACGTCGCCGTGCGAGCGTACCAGGGCGGGTTCCTCCACGCCAAGGCGTACCTCTTCTATGGTGATCCGCCCGCCGTCGGCCGGGATCGCCTCCAACCCGTTGCCGCCATCGTCGGCTCCAGCAACCTGACCGGCCCCGGCCTGACCAGCAATCGCGAGCTGAACCTGGCCCACAAGGCGGTCCTGTCCGATGAGGAGCTGGACGACGAGCCGCCGTCCGCCGACTGGCCCGAGCGTCCGAGGGTGCAGGAGAGCTTCGAGGCGCGCGAGCAGCGGCGCCGCTGGAAGTCGAGTGTCGGCGCCCGCGCCATCGCCGACCTGGACGCCTGGTTCGAGCGCCAGTGGGCTAACAGCCGCGACTTCAAGGACGAGCTGGTGGAGCTGCTGGACGGCTCGAAGTTCGGCACGCGGGAGTACACGCCGTATCAGGTCTACATGAAGGCCCTGTTCGAGTACTTTCGCGACGACCTGGGGCAGGACGCCGGCTCCGAGGCCACACGCTCGGCGGTCGACCTGGCCGAGTTTCAGGAGGACGCGGTCAAGAAGGCCCGCAAGATCCTGGCGCGCTACGATGGCGTGCTCGTCGGCGACTCGGTCGGCCTCGGCAAGACCTGGATCGGCAAGAAGCTCCTCGAGGACCACGCCTACCACCTCCGCCAGAAGGCGCTGGTGGTCTGCCCAGCCAGCCTGCGCGCCATGTGGACCGATGAGCTGCGCGAGGCGACGATCTCGGCGACCATCCTCTCCCAGGAGGAGCTCGGCCAGGCGGACATCGATCTGGCGCCCTACGGGGACGCCGACATCCTCCTGATCGACGAGTCCCACAACTTCCGCAATAAGGTCGCCCAGCGCTACGAGAACCTCGAGCGGCTCATTAGTCTGCACGGCGGCCGCGGGCGCGACGGCCAGCGGAAGAAGGTCGTCCTGCTGACCGCCACGCCGATCAACAACGATATCTTCGACCTCTACCACCAGATCAATCTGTTCACCCGAGGGGACCGCGGCTACTTCGCCGCCGCCGGCATCGGCGACCTCCATCGCTACTTCGTCAACGCCCGTCGCGATGGGCACGACGGCCAGAGCGGCGTGGCCCTGTTCAACCTCCTCGAAGAGGTGGTCATCCGCCGCACCCGTCCCTTCATCCGGGCGGCCTATCCGAACGCCACCATCCGCGAGCAGCCGGTCCGCTGGCCCGAGCGGCGGCTCAAGACGGTGGCGTATGACCTGGAGGGGACCTACGGCGGCATCTACGATCGCGTCGTGGGCGCGGTCGACGCCTTGCGGCTGGCGCCCTATCGACTGGAGAGCTTCAAGAAGCAGGGAGTCGCCCGCGACGAGTTCGAGGAGGGCCGCGAGGACGCGCTCGCCGGCATCTTCAAGAGCCGCTACCTCAAGCGGTTCGAGTCGAGCGTCGAGGCCTTCCGCGTCAGCGTCCGCCGGGCCCTCGAGTTCCTCAAGACCTTCGAGAGCTACGTCCTCGACGGCAAGATCCTGGACAGCACGTCCTTTCACCGCGCGATGCGCTACCTGGAGCGCGAGGACGTCGAGGACGACGCCACGCCCCGATCGTTGGCCGACGAGCTGGACCTGCACGCCGAGGCCGGCGCGTTCCTGGCCACCTTGCCAACCCTCGACGCGAGCCAGTACGACCTTCGTCGGCTGCACGAGGCGCTCCAGCACGACATCGACGGCCTGACCGACGTCTGGCACGACATCAAGGACATCACACCGGCCCGAGACGCGAAGCTGCTCCGGCTGCGGGAGCTGCTCGGCGCCGAGCTACGCGGGAAGAAGGTTTTGCTGTTCACCTACTACAAGGACACGGCGCGGTACCTCTATCGCGAGCTGGGCGGCGAGCGAGGGGCGGCCTGGCGGGCCGGCGTCGGCGACCCGCACGTCCGCCGGATGGACAGCGGGGCGGCGACCCACGAGCGGGGTCGGCTGATCCAGGCCTTCGCCCCCGCGGCCAACGGTCGACCGGAGCTCGCCGGCACGCCCGACGAGGTCGACATCCTGATCTCGACCGACGTCCTCTCCGAGGGCCAGAACCTCCAGGACTGCGGTACCGTGGTGAACTACGACCTCCACTGGAACCCGACCCGGATGGTCCAGCGGGCGGGGCGGGTGGACCGTCTGCTGAGCCCCCACGAGCAGATCTGGATCTACAACATGTTTCCGGACGCGGGGCTCGAGAAGCTGCTGGGCCTGCTGGAGAGCCTGAACCGCAAGATCGGGGACATCGACCGGACCGGCTTTCTGGACGCCAGCGTGCTCGGCGAGACCGTCCATCCGAGGAACTTCAACACCCTGCGCCGGATTCACGATGAGGACGGCGCCGTCGTCGAGGAGCAGGAGCAGTTCGCCGAGCTGGCCAGCAACGAGTTCTTGCTCCAGCAGCTTCGATCGCTGCTCCAGTCTGGTGCACGGCAGGATCTCGAGGATCTGCCCGACGGCATCCACTCCGGGCTGGCGCGCCAGGATGCCCGCGGGATCTTCTTCGCCTTCACCGCCCCGGGCCGGCGTGGTGTCGGACGACAGCACTTCTGGCGCTACTACGACCTGCACACGAAGCGGGTCCTCGACAACCGCTATCTGATCGCCAACCTGGTCGCCTGCGCGCCGGACACGCCCCGCGTCGTCGGCGACGCCGACGTCTTCTCGATTCAGCAGCGGGTCGTCGAGGACATCGTGGCCGGCGCGCAGGAGCAACGGGCCATCGAGGAGGCCCCGAGGATCCTGGACCCCTTGCAGCAGACACTCGCTACACTCCTCCGAGGCTACCTGAACCATCCGGACGTCGACCGTGGCCAGGCGCGACGGCTCGTGCAGGCCCTGGCGCAGCCAATGCCGCGCGTGCATCTCCGGGCGTTGAAGGGTGCGTACCAGGAATTTAACCGCGCCAGGGATGTGGAGCGCTTGATGGCCGCGCTCCAGAGTCTGCCGCTCACCGAGGAGGTCGCCACGCGTGACGCCCACGCTGCCGTCGCCTCGATCAGGGCCGAAGACCTTCACTTGATCTGCTTTGACTTCGTCTGGTCGTAGTAGGTGAGGGGTGGAAGAGGACGGCGGCGCGCTAGCCCCAATACCAGTGACTGAAGGCGGCAGGATGCGGATCGTCGGCGCGACGGCTTGGCGGGATGCCGCGGCGTCGCGACCGGGCCGGCCACCGCCCGGAAACC
>JACCZL010000816.1 GCA_013695975.1 Chloroflexota bacterium | reverse complement strand
CAGACCAGGGAAGGAGCACGACCATGGCGCAGTGGCAACCAGACCCCACCTTCTACCCGTCAGCCCGCATGGCGATGGAGGCGCCGCCGGAGCAGCTTGCCTACGTCGTCACCCTGAACACCGAGGGCGGCACGAACGGGAGCGCGAACGGCAACGGCCGCCCCGACGCCCTCTGCGTGCTCGATCTCGAGCCCGGCTCGCCCACCTATGGCGGGGTGGTCGGCCGCCTCGACATGCCGAATACGGGGGACGAGCTGCACCACTTCGGCTGGAGCGCGTGCAGCTCGGCCCTCTGCCCGACCGCCCCCCACCCGCACGTCGAGCGGCGCTATCTGCTCGTGCCCGGCCTCCGCTCCTCGCGGATCCACGTGGTCGACACCAAGCCGGACCCGCGCCAGCCGAGGATCGTGAAGATCATCGAGGGCCAGGAGCTCGCGGCCCGCACCCAGTACAGCCGGCCGCATACCGTCCATTGCGGGCCGGACGGGATCTACATGAGTGCCATCGGCGCGCCGGATGGCGAGGGGCCGGGCGGCGTCTTCGTCCTCGACCATGACAACTTCACGATCCGCGGGCAATGGGAGGCCGACCGCGGGCCGCAGTACCTCGCCTACGACTTCTGGTGGCACCTGGGCCATGACACCATGCTGACCAGCGAATGGGGGACCCCCAACATGATCGAGGGTGGGGTGAATCCCGAGCTGCTCCTCGCGGGCAAGTACGGGCACTCCCTCCACGTCTGGGACCTCCGCACGCGTCGCCACCTCCAGGCCCTCGACCTGGGCGCCGAGCAGCAGCTCGTGCTGGAGCTTCGGCCGTCCCACGACCCCAACAAGACCTACGGCTTCGTCAACGCCGTGCTCTCGCTCAAGGACCTGTCGTCGTCGATCTGGGTCTGGTATCACGAGGATGGGGCCTGGAAGGTCCGCAAGGTGATCGAGATCCCGGCCGAGCCGGCCGACGCGGAGCTGCTGCCGCCGGCCCTGAAGCCGTTCGGCGCCGTGCCGCCGCTGGTGACCGACATCAACCTGAGCCTGGACGACCGCTTCCTGTACATCTCCTGCTGGGGGACCGGCGACTTCCGCCAGTACGACGTGAGCGACCCGTTCGCCCCCAAGCTGACCGGCTCGGCGCGGCTGGGTGGGATCGTCTCGCGGGCGCCACACCCGAAGGGCGGACCCCTCAACGGCGGTCCGCAGATGCTGGAAGTCAGTCGTGATGGCCGCCGCGCCTACGTCAGCAACTCGCTCTACGCCGCCTGGGACGCCCAGTTCTACCCGGAGGGTATCCGCGGCTGGGTGGCGAAGCTCGACGCCAGCCCCGAGGGCGGCATCGCCGTCGATCCCGAGTTCTTCGTGCCCTTCGAGGGTGAGCGGCCCCACCAGATCCGACTGCAGGGGGGCGATTCGTCCTCGGACTCTTTCTGCTACCCCTCGTGACCCTGAGCGACCTCTGGCCGTGGGCCGCCCTCGGTGGGCTGGGGGCCTATCACGGCCTCAATCCGGCCATGGGCTGGCTCTTCGCGGTGGCGCTGGGCCTGCAGGAGCGCAGCCGAGCGGCCGTCCTGCGGGCCTTGCTGCCGATCGCGCTCGGGCATGAGGCCGCCATCGCCCTGGTGGTGGTGCTGGTCGGCGGGGCCGAGCTGGTCGCGGCCCCCTGGCCGCTGCGCCTGGCGAGCGGGGCGGCGCTCGTCCTGTTCGGCCTGTACAAGCTCCTGCGTCCCCGCTCCCACCCGCGCTGGGTGGGGATGCGGGTGACGCCCCGTGAGCTGGTCCTCTGGTCGTTCCTGATGTCGAGCGCCCACGGGGCCGGGCTGATGCTCTTGCCGGTCCTGCTGGGCCGGCCGGCCGAAGCCCACGCCCATGTCGTCCCGGCGGTCGCGCTGAGCAGCCTCTCGCTCGCCCAGGATGCCGCCGCCGTGCTCGTCCACACCCTCGCCATGCTGCTGACGATGGGGGTCGTCGCGGTCGTGGTCTACGAGAAGGTTGGTCTGGGGATCCTACGCCGCGCCTGGGTGAACCTCGATCTGGTGTGGGCGGGCGCGATCGTCGCGGCCGGCGTCACGACGCTGTTCACCTGAGCGAGTCCCATGCCGTTACTGGAGCGGCGACGCCTCAGTCGAAACCAGGATGACGGCCTGCATCTCGGCCAGCAGCGGCATCCCCTTGCCCAGGAACGCCTGCCAGTCGGGGTCCGTGGTGGCCCGAGCGCGCGCCTCGGCCCGCTGGACCAGGTCGCGATAGGCCCACAGGTGGACGACCTGGTTGAGACCGCCAACGTCGGACGACCAGAGCCCGACGATCTTGGAGTACTTCTGGCGGGCCTCGAGGCCGACGACGAAGTGGTCCAGCCACGCCTTGGTCTTGCCCGGCTGGGTGCGGTAGCTGCGCAGCTCGTAGACGTGGCGGCCGCCGTCGTCCGGCGGGGCGAAGGGGACGCGCTCGTCGGCGTAGAGGATCGTGTTCTGCTGGGTCAGCAGCAGCGGCATGATCTTCGGGACGTACTCCCGCGCCCAGGCCTCGTCCTGGGCCAACCCGCGCCGAAGGCGCTCCCGCTCGTTCAGGTCGTCGTAGCTCCAGAGGTGGACGTACTGGTTGAGCGTCCCAAACTCGGTCGTCCAGCCTCCGACCCGCCGGCCGTACTTGTCCCCGCGGATCGGGTTGCCGACGTCGCGGTTGAGCCGCAGGAACTCCCCCTGCGTTCCAGGCGCTAGCGTGTAGATCCTGAGCTCGTAGATCATGCCCGCTACTCTACACCATCGGTCGGCCGCCGCCAAGTGGTCACAGCTCGAGCTCCCAGGTCTCGGCGATCAGGTCGTGGCCGAAGCTGTGGTGTGGCTCCGCGCGGACCAGGCGGAAGCCGCCGACTTCGTAGATGTGGCGAGCGGCGTGCAGCACGCTGTTGGTCCAGAGGGTGATCTTCCGATAGCCCACCTGTCGAGCGAAGGCCACGCAGTCGCTGACCAGGCGGGCGCCCACGCCCAGCCCGCGGGCCTCCGGCTCGACCAGCAGCAGGCGCAGCTTGGCTACCCTCCTCGACTGCTTGACCAGGAACACCGAGCCGACGAGCTCGCCGTCCCGCTCGGCCAGCCAGCAGCGCTCCCGCGCGGGGTCGTAGCGCTGGATGAACCTGGCCACGATGCTCGCGACCAGGGCCTCGAACTGCAGGTCCCAGCCGTACTCTCGGGCATACAGCACGCCATGGCGCTGGACGACCCAGCCCATGTCGCCGGGCTGAAGGTGGTGGCGAATCGTCACTGGTCGGTCGCTGTCAGAAGCCACAACACCATCCTCCCCAGGTATCCCACCCGCTCGCGCTCAGGCGAGGCGCAGGAGCCAATACAGGGCCATCCGCTCAGGATGCAGACCCACGCCCGACCGGTCCGCCAGGCCGCGAGCCCGGCCGCGGCGGCCACGACGAGTCTGATCGCCCCTTCGTCCGGGCGGCCGGCGAGGCTCGACACGACCAGTCCAGTCAGGGTGGCGACGGGCACGAACCCCAGCCCCTGTTCCCAGGCCGGCGGCACCCTCGCACCCGCCAGCAGGAGACCGCCCAGGCGCAGCGCGTAGACGCCCAGGGCCATGGTCAGGATCAGCCCGAGGGCGCTCATCGGGCACTCCCGTCTGGGTGCGGCGTGCTATCGGCCCCAGGCCGGTCGTGGCGCGCCCACCAGGCGCCGGCGGCGCTCCCGGCGAGGCCGGCGCCCAGCACGGCGACGCTCGGCGCGAGCCAGGTC
>JACCZL010000812.1 GCA_013695975.1 Chloroflexota bacterium | reverse complement strand
GCCCACCGCCGCCGCCAAGCCGACTGAGGCGGCCAAGCCGGTCGAGGCCAAGCCGGCCGTCCAGGCGACCGAGCCCGCCAAGCCGGCCGCCGCCCGGGGTGGCGGGACCTTCAAGCTGCCGGTCAACGCCAATATCACTCCCTGGCCGCCGATTGGTGCAGTCCAGAACCTGATGGTCAACAAGACGGTCTTCAGCCAGCTCGTCAAGTACAACAAGACCGACTTCACGCCCACCGCCGACCTGGCCGAGACCTGGAGCGCCGCGCCAGACGGGCTGAGCTGGACCTTTAACTTACGCAAGGGCGTCACCTGGCACGACGGCCGCCCCTTCACCGCCGACGACGTCAAGTTCACCCTCGAGCTGTACAAGGACCCGAAGGTCAACAGCATCCTACGGAGCGGCCTGGCGCCGATCGATCGGATCGAGACGCCGGACCCGAACACCGTCGTCGTCGGAACGTCCGAGAAGTTCTCGTCGCTGCCGGAGCTGCTCTGCTACCTCTGCTTCATGCTCCCGAAGCATCTGCTCGACGGGCAGGACCTGTCCAAGCCGCCGGACGAGTTCATCAACAAGCCGATCGGGACCGGCGCATTTAAGTTCGTCGAGCACGTTCGCGGCGACCACTTCACCGTCGCCGCCAACGAGAGCTTCTACTTCGGAAAGCCGATGCTCGAAGGGGTCATCTACAAGGTCATCCCCGACGTCAACACCACCGTCGCCCAGGTCCGGACCGGCGAGCTGGACATCGCCTTTATTGGCGTCTCGGCCCTCGACGCGCTCAAGGGGGCCAACAACGTCCGGATCGACGAAGCCAACCAGATGGACATGCGCCACATCGGCGGCAACTACAAGCACCCGAGGGTCGGCAAGTGGTTCTCGGATCCGCGGGTCCGCCACGCCGTGTCCTACGCGATCGACCGCAAGCAGATCATGGAGGCCGTCACCGACAACCGGGCCTATCCGATCGTCGGACCGATCCCGCCGTTCCTGTCGACCTGGGTCAACAAGAACCTCCAGCCCTGGGAGCACGACCCGGAGAAGGCCAGGAGTCTCCTGCGCGAGGTCGGCTTCAAGCCCGGCAGCGGCGGCATCCTCGAGCTCGACGGCGAGCCGTTCCGCTTCACCATGTCCAGCGACAAGGGCCAGCCCGACCGCGAGCAGACCGGCCTGATCGTCCAGCAGAATCTCAAGGACGTCGGGGTCGACGTCCAGCTCGAGCTGCTCGACTTCAACTCCTACATGGGCAAGTGGCGCTCCAGCCGCGAGTTCGAGGCGGTCAACTGGTACTACGTCACCCCCTCGACGCCCGACCTGACGGCGTACTGGTCGAGCGGCGGCTCGACCAACGAATGGGGCTACAGCAACCCCGAGGTCGACAAGCTGTTCCAGGAGGCGCGGACCGTCTTCGAGCAGGACAAGCGCAAGGCCGTCTACGACAAGGTCCAGGAGCTGCTCCACCAGGACCAGCCGGTCGCCTTCCTGTACACCCCGAAGGAGCTGCGCGCGATCAACGCCAGGATCAAGGGCTTCCCCAGCCTCGGCTACCGCGACGCCCTCCAGTGGATGCACGAAGTGTCCGTAGAGTAGGCGGTAGACGGGATACGGGATACGGCAAGAAGCGTCCCGTCTACCGTCTACCGTCTACCGTCTACCGCTGATGCAGCGCTTCCTCCTCGGCCGGCTGATCCAGGCGTGCGGCGTGCTGTTCGTCGTGAGCGTGATCACGTTTGTCTTGATCCACGCCGCGCCGGGCGGACCGGCCCTCCTGCTCCAGCCGGACCTGACGCGGGAGCAGATCCAGGAGCTGCGGGCTGACCTGGGCCTGGACGATCCGATCCCGATCCAGTACGCCCGGTGGCTCGCCAACGTCGCCCAGGGCAAGCTCGGGCGCTCGCTCAGTCAGGGGGCCCCGGTCACCACCCTGATCGCCGAACGCTTGCCGGCGACGCTCCTCCTGAGCGGCGCGGCCCTGCTGCTGACGCTGGTGGTCGGGATCCCGCTCGGGATCCTCTCGGCCGTCAAACGCGGCGGCATAGCCGACTACCTGGCGACCGGATTCGCGTTCCTGGGGATGTCGATCCCGGTCTTCTGGCTTGGGATACTCCTGATCCTGGTCTTCTCGGTCCAGCTCGGCCTGCTCCCGTCGGCCGGCATGTACAGCCTCGACCAGCCGTTCTCGGTCGGCGACCGCCTCAGGTACCTGGTCATGCCGACGGTCGTGCTGGCGTTTGCGAACCTGGCCCAGATCATCCGCTACACCAGCTCGAGCCTGCTCGGCGTGCTCGCCGAGGACTATGTCAGGACGGCCCGTGCCAAGGGGCTTGGCGAGCGGGTCGTCCTCTTCGGGCACGCTTTTCGGGCCGCCCTGGTACCGGTCGTCACCGTCGTCGGCCTGCTGCTGCCGCGCCTGGTCGGCGGGGCGGCGATCACCGAGGCGATCTTCGCCTGGCCCGGCATGGGCCGCCTGGCCGTCGACTCGGCGGTCCAGCGCGACTACCCGCTGATCATGGGCATCACCCTGATGATCTCGGCGGTCGTCATCCTCAGCAACCTGGTCGTCGACGTGATCTATGGGCGCCTCGACCCACGCATCCGCGTCGGCGGGCCCGCGACGTGAGCGCGACTCCGCGCGCCGGAGGGAGGCCCGCGTCGGCCGTCGAGCCGGCCGGACCGACCCGGCGG
>JACCZL010000764.1 GCA_013695975.1 Chloroflexota bacterium | reverse complement strand
ACCCGACCTCGGCATCGTCAAACGCCGCCGCAAGTGCCGTGAACGACAACGTCCCCCCTTTGACACACCCCCTGCGGAGCCTAACTTGTGACCCATCACGGCGTGCGCCCTTCGGCCGGCACCGGGCGACTTCCACCGAGGGGCGCACGCCGTGCGCCCCTACAACAGGAGCGACACCATGCAATACCGCAAGCTGGGCAACACCGACGTCGAGCTGAGCGTCGTCGGCTTCGGGGTCTGGACCGTCTCGGCCGGCTGGTGGGGTGAGTTCTCGGACGACGAGGCGGCCAACCTGCTGCGCCGAGCGCTCGATCTCGGGATCACCTTCTTCGACACCGGCGACACCTACGGCAACGGTCGCGGCGAGACGCTGCTGGCCCAGGCCTTCGAGGGGCGGCGACACGAGGTCGTGATCGGGACGAAATTCGGCTACGACTTCTACACGGACCCCGAGGCGAATCGCGGCCAGCGCGAGCGACCCCACAACTGGACACCCGAGTTCGTTCGCTTCGCCCTCGAGCAGAGCCTGCGGCGGCTGGGCACCGACTACGTCGACCTCTACCAGCTCCACAACCCGCGCATGGACGCGATCCGCCGCGACGACCTCTTCGAGCTGCTCGAGCGCCTCCGCGACGAGGGCAAGATCAGGGCCTATGGCGCGGCGCTCGGCCCGGCTATCGGCGGGACCGAGCACGGCGACGAGGCCCTCGCCGAGCGCCGACTCGACGCCCTCCAGATCATCTTCAACCTGCTCGAGCAGGACCCCGGGCGGCGGTTCTTCCCGCTCGCCCGCGAGCGCGGGGTCGGTGTCCTGGTGCGGGTGCCCCACTCGTCCGGCATGCTCGAGGGCCAGTACACGCCCGAGACGACGTTCCCCGCGAGCGACCACCGCAGCCACCGCCCCCGCGAGTGGCTGATCGAGGGCCTGCGGAAGATCGAGCACCTCCGCTTCCTGCACGAGGGTCGCGACATGACCCTCGGCCAGGCGGCCCTCAAGTGGGTGCTGGCCGAGCTATCGGTCACCTCGGCCCAGCCGAACATCTACAACCAGGACCAGCTCGAAGAGTTCGCCGCCGCCCCCGACAAGCCCGACCTCACGCCCGACGACCTCGATCGGGTGGCCGAGCTGTACGCGCGCAACTTCGACCTCGTGGAGTCAGAGATCCCAGCATGACGAGTCGCTAATGACTTCCGCCCCGCCGGGCTGGGTCGCGACGCTCATCCGCGACATCGGGGAATCCTGGCGGGACATCACCGGCGCATTCTGGTAGTCTTCTATCCTGAATTGGATCTCTGGTTGACCGGGTACCGGTATCCAGGTGGGCTTCCGAGATTGAGACGGCAGTACCTCCCGACAGGCGGACGATGGCCGCGGCACGCCGACTAACTGAGAAGATCGATCACTACCTACGCTGGGTGGGTCGGGAGCTCGTCGGGCTGCCGGGCGTCGAGCGGGGTTGGGAGGAGGCGCGGGAGACGGGATTCTGTCGCCCGATGAGGTCAAAGCTGATCGGGGCGGTTTTCGTTCTGAATGGCTGGTTGTCATAGACCTGCTGGACTGGCTGTACGAGCGGCTGGAGGCCGGCCAGTTCTCAGCCGAGCAGCAGCAGCAGTATGCGGCGCTCCTGCCCCTGATCCGCGAGATGCTGCCCATCATGGAACGGCTGCGGCTGGAGCTACCGCCAGCTCCCGTGCTCGCGGCGCTGGCCGAGCAGCCGGGCGAGCGATCGTCGACAGCCGTGCCTCGGTAGTGGGGCACCGCGGCGCGCAGTCTATGGATGGACCGAGGGAGGAACATGAGTCTGCAGAAATGGGAGTTCTGCGAGTTGCAACTGGTCGGAGAACTTGGAAAGCGATGAGCATGGCAGGTGATCCTGTGCGAACCGGACGGAAAGGACACGGTGATCGTCCGGACTTCAGGATGGGAAGGGCTGGGCGGTAATGCGAATCAGCAGCGTCGACAGGCCATCGCGCAAGCTGGGCTTGATGGCTGGCAGCTTGTTCCAATCGGCGATGGTCCTCAGTTCTTTCAACGATCTCTCGACTGAAGCTACCGCGAGGTCGTCATCACGAGCCTTCCTGAAGTCTCAGATACCGAGCGAGGCTCTCGGCTGAGCGACCCGGTCCGCGCCGCGCCGCGGGGGCGGTTCGGGCGCGCCGATTGAGGAGACGAGTGCCCGAGCTGATCGTTGGATGCTCGTGGGGGCGACCCGGTACCATGGGAGCATGAGCTAACCAGTGACCCGATAGGCCCCGCCGGGTGACCGGCCGCGCCACGGACCGAACAGAGCCGCCGCACCAGCGCCCGCTCTCACCTTGGTGAGTCGGGCGCTGTACCTGTCGGAGAATGCGATGGCCCATACCTGTTATCGGATCACGCGGACGAGCAAACCCACGGCGGAAGACTTTCTCTCGTATCTCGCGCTGGGCCGGCGACCCAGGCAGCGGGACGCCGCATCAATGCGCCAGGCCGCGGGCGTGTCGGTGTTCGAGACGGAAGACCAGGCGCGGACAAACGCCCGCAAGTACCCGCATCTCGGCGCCTACATCGTCAGGCTCGAGATTCCGGACGACGCCGAGATCACGATAGACCCCGTGCACAACAAGCAGACCGGCCACCACAACATCTATGGGGAGCCGGCCGAGATGCTCAGGTACGTCGTCCCGCCGATTCTGCCGGTCGAGCCAACCCAGTAAACATCTCACATCGCCAGGCTCGCATGCTCGTGCTGGATGCGGGCAGCGTGGTAGAGTCCTGTAGAAGAGTGTGGTAGGGCTACCGTGCAGTACGAGCTGTGGCATCTAAGGTCCGGGAATCTGCTGGAGTGCTTCGCCTCCGAGCGTGAGGCACTCATCGCCGTCCGCGAGTATTTGGAGCTCAACGGTCTCGACTTGGTCCACGAGCTGGCCCTCGGTCCCGTGCAGGAAGAAGCCGACGCCCTAGACGAGGGGCCACCGGTCTTGCAGGGTGAGGCGCTGCTGGCCCGCGTCCGTCGCCAGATCTCCGTTCCGAGTGGGATGGGAGGCACGGCCCGGGTGGTGGGATGAATCGATCCCGCTGAGTGCCGCGGGATCATGGTCGTCCGTTAGGTATGCCGCTCACCGGGCGTGCTACGATGGCGAGGCCGGAGGCGAGGCCATCGTGACTGCGACTGGCTCCCGAACACCCGACACCCAGGAGCTGACCGCCGACCCGGTCCGCAGCGCCCTACGCGAGCTGTTCGGGCACGCCGACTTTCGGGAGGGGCAGGAGGCCGTGGTCCGCGCCGTGCTGGCGGGGCAGGACGTGCTGTCGATCATGCCGACGGGGGCCGGCAAGTCGCTCTGCTATCAGCTCTCGGGGATGCTGCTCGACGGCTGCACGCTGGTCATCTCGCCGCTCCTGGCCTTGATGAAGGACCAGCTCGACTCGCTGCCGAAGCCGGTCTACGAGCGGACGACGGTCCTCAATAGCCTGGTCGAGCGCGAGGAGCTGGCCGTGCGCCAGACAGGGCTGGCCGAGGGCCGCTACAAGCTGGTCTATGCGGCGCCCGAGCGGCTGCGCCAGCGGGCGTTCGTCCAGGCCCTGCGGCGGGCACGGATCGCGCTGGTCGTCGTCGACGAGGCCCACTGCGTCTCGCTCTGGGGCCACGACTTCCGCCCCGACTACCTGTTCGTGCGCCGCGTGCTCGAGCTGCTCGGCGAGCCCCGCCTGCTGGCGATGACCGCGACGGCGACGCCCCAGATCCAGGCGGAGCTGGGCGAGCGGTTTGGACGGTCGCTCACGACCCTGACGACGGGGGTGCTCCGCCCCAACTTGCGCCTCGAGGTCCAATCGCTGCCCGACCGCGAGGCCAAGCTGCGCGCGCTGGTCAGGATCTGCCAGCAAGAGCGAGGGAGCGGGATCGTCTACGTCACGAGCCGCGAGGGGGCCGAGCAGATCGCCCAGGTCCTGCGGCAGCGCGGCGTCAACGCCGCCCACTACCACGCCGGGATGGATCGCGAGGACCGCGCCGCGGCCCAGAGCGCCTACATGCTCGACCGCACCCGCGTCATGGTGGCGACGGTGGCGTTCGGGATGGGTGTCGACAAGGCGAACGTCCGTTTCGTCGCCCACTTCACCCCTCCCCGCTCGCTCGAAGCCTACGCCCAGGAGTCTGGGCGGGCCGGGCGCGACCAACGACCGTCTCGCTGCATCGTCCTGGAGACGCGCGCCGACCGGACCAACCTGCGCCGCTGGATCCGCGAGGATCGGCTCGACGTCTCGCTACTGCGGCGCGTCTACGCCGCGATCCGCCGCAACGCCGCCGACGGGCACGCGCTGACGACCGCCGCCGCTCTCCTGCGCGCGGCCGGCCTGGAACCGAGCCCGGACGGGGAGACGCGGCTGCGCGCGACCGTCAGCTTGCTGGAGCGGGTCGATCTCGTTCGACGCGAGTTCGACGCGGGCGGCCGCGAGATGTCGCTCGAGCTGCTCTCAGCCCCAGCCGACGCGGCGGCGCGGGTCGAGGGCGTGCTCGGTCGGTGGGAGGAGACCCAGGAGCAGCGGCTGAACGCCCTGTTCGGCTACCTCGATAGCACGGCCTGCCGCCACTGGACCATCGCCCGCCACTTCGGCGTCCCGACGGCCACGCGCTGCGAGATGTGCGACACCTGCGTGGCGTCGCCCGCGGTCCAGCGGACCGACCCGCCCGAGGGCTTCCGTCCGGCGACTGACGAGCACCCGAGCGACGTCGTCCTCGACTGTCTCCAGACGCTCCCGTTTCGGATCGGCAAGAGGAAGCTGGCCCTGATCCTGCGCGGCTCGGTCCAGAGCCCGATCGGTCCCGAGCGCTGCGCGCGGTATGGCGCGCTGGCGCACCTGTCGACGTCGAAGATCGAGGGCGAGATCGAGCGCCTGGTCGAAGCTGGCTACCTGGGGCGAGACGAGGGCGAGTACCCGACCCTCCACCTCACCGAGGCCGGCCGTGACAAGTCACCGGAGCCGCCTCCAGCGCCCCCGCCCGAGCGACGGCCCGCCGCGTCGGCGGGCGAGCGCCGCCTACCCGCGTCACTCGGGCCGAGCGCTCCGGGCGAGCTTGGCTCCGTCCCGATGCCAGGCTTGCCAGACGAGGTGGCGAGCGATGGGGCGACCGCCGCCGACGCCGAGGCGCTCTTCGAGCGACTTCGGGCCTGGCGGCGCCTGCGCGCCGAGGCCGACTCCGTCCCCCCATACGTCGTCTTCCACGACGCCACGCTCCACGAGATCGCCCAACGCCAGCCGCGGGACGAGGCGGCCCTTGGGAGAATCTCCGGCATCGGGCCAGCCAAACTCGAGCGCTACGGCCAGGCCGTGCTCGAGCTTCTAGCCGACGAACCGCCGGTGTAGGGGCGCGATTCATTGCGCCCTGGATGTGAG
>JACCZL010000761.1 GCA_013695975.1 Chloroflexota bacterium | reverse complement strand
TGGGCCTGCCCGACCCGGTCTTCGAGGCGCTCCGTTGGCCGACGCTCGCGGTCGCGGTCGTCGCGGCGCTGCTGCTCGTCGCCGGCCTCGCGCTCGCGATCCGCGCGTGCGTGCGGCGGGTGGCGGGCTGGGAGAGTCACGCGCTGCTGCTGATCTGGTTCCTGGCGCCGCTCGTGCTCATGAGCTGGCAGAGCTCCGCCGTGTACATCCACTACGTGCTGGTACTGCTGCCAACGCCGTTCCTGCTGGTGGCGCTTGCGCTAGGGAGGGAAGGGGGTTGGAGGACGTGGGGTCACCCACGTCCGCCTCGCGGGGTTAGGTCCGTCCTCCCTGTCGCTCTGGTTGGATCGATCTGCGCGCTGCACCTGGCAGCACTTGAGGGCTTCTACGCGGCGGTCGACGCGGATGTGGCCGCGCCACGGGGGCCGGCGACGCCGAGTCAGCAGCAGGCGGCTATCAACGACGTCGAGCTTCGCGCGAAGCAGGCCGGGATCGGCGAGCTGCATGGATTGCCGCTGCGCTACTGGCAATCGGTCGCCGACCGAGCCAAGCAAGCGGTGGTCCAGCTCGACGCCGATCCCGCGCTGGCGCGTTCGCGCGACGCCGTCGTGATTTCGGGCATCCAGGACGACGCCAATCGGCACCTGGATCGTCGTCGTAAGGCGCTCGACTATCTGCTCGGACCGGAGCTGCAGGCGCGGTTCCCATTGGAAGGGCTGGTTGTCGTGCCGAGCGGTCGTGAAACGCTGTTCGTTACCCTTCCCGAGCAGGAGCTTCCCCGCGGCACAATCCGAGGGGCCTCCCGACTGGCCGACATCCCCTGGCCGGGGACGAACGGCTCCACGCGCCTGTGGCGAGTGCCGGCCCAGGGGTCAGGCGAGCAGATCCGACCCCGCGCCCGCTCCAGCGCCCGCTTCGACTCCGGTATCCGTCTGCTCGGCCTCGACGCGCCCGCGCGCGCCCAGCCAGGGCAGACCCTCGGGCTGATCAGCTATTGGGTCGTCGACCGGGCTGTCGCGCCCGAAGACGAGGATGACGAGCCATTCGTGGAGCTTGTCGACAGCGGGGGCACCGTACACGCCTACCAGGCGAGGGGCGGCCTACCAAGCTGGCAATGGCGAGGCGGCGATCTGCTGATCCAGCGCGCGAGCTTGACGCTGCCGGTCGACCTCCCGCCCGGGGACTATCGCCTCGCGGCGGGGCTGGTCGGGCGAGCCGACGGCGCCCGGGCGCGGCTGGTCGAGCCGCTCGACGCCACGGCTCCCGCCCGTCCAGACGCGGCTCCAGTGGCGACGCTCCAGGTTCGGCTCGCCCCATGACTCGGTATACTGCCGCGGTATGATCGCGCCGATTGCGCCGAACGCCCTGGCCGAGGCTGTTGCTCCGATCCTGCGTAACGTCGCCCTGGTCATCGTCGGCAAGGACGGAGCGATCGAGCTGACGCTCCTGGCGGCGCTCGTCGGCGGACACGTACTGGTCGAGGACGTGCCGGGCATCGGCAAGACGACGCTCGCCAAGGCGTTCGCGCGGTCGATCGGCGGCACGTTTAGCCGCATCCAGTGTACGCCGGACCTGCTACCCAGCGACGTCACCGGGGTGCATATCCTCGACCAGCGTCAGGGCACCTTCGTCTTTCAAGCCGGTCCGATCTTTGCCAACGTCGTGCTCGTCGACGAACTGAATCGGGCGACGCCGCGCACGCAGGCCGCCATGCTCGAGGCGATGGAAGAGCGTCAGGTGACGCTGGAAGGCACGACGCGTGCCCTGCCAACGCCATTCCTGGTGATGGCGACGCAGAATCCGATCGAGCTGGAGGGGACCTTCCCCCTGCCCGAGGCGCAGCTCGACCGTTTCCTGATCCGTCTGCGACTGGGCTACCCCAGCGAGCGCGAGGAGGACGAGCTGCTGCTGCGGTTCGAGCGCACGAGCCCGCTCGATGGGCTCGGTGCCGCGCTCAGTCCCGCACGGATGCTCGAGCTGCAGGCGCTGACCAGACGAGTGCGGGTCGAGCCGACGGTGAGAGGCTACGTCCTCGCGCTCGTCCGCGCGACCCGAGATCACGCGTCGGTGCGCCTGGGCGCCAGTCCGCGCGCCAGCCTGGCCCTCTATCATGCCGCCCAGGCATTGGC
>JACCZL010000757.1 GCA_013695975.1 Chloroflexota bacterium | reverse complement strand
GTGCTGGCCCAGCGCGAGGCGCGGCTGGCGGCGCGCCAGCGGCTCAGCGAGCTGGAGGCGTGGTGTCGAACCGTGGCTGCCAACGTGAGCGGCCTGACCTACCACCAGCGAAGGTTGGCCCTGGACGCCCTCGGCGTCCAGGTCAGGGTGTGGCGCCCCGACCACCCCCAGCGGTTCAAGATCGAGGCCAGCATCCCCCTAGGCGATGCAACAAAGTTCAATACTTCCAGAAGTGGTGCTTGTGCTCGAAGGCGGGGCCCTGGGTGGAGTAGGCGTCCCATTCGGAGCGGCGGACGGCGAGGTAGGAGCGGATGAGGGGCTCTCCGAGCGCGTCGAGCAGGAGCTGGTCGGCCTCGAGCGCTGCGATGGCGACGGCCAGCGAGTCGGGCAGGCGACGGATGCCGCGGGACTCGCGCTCCTCGTCTGAGAGGGTGGCGGGATCCTGCAACACCAGCCGCTCCTCGCCCGGCTCGAGGCCGCGGATGATGCCGTCGAGGCCGGCCGCGATCACCGCGCCGAGGGCCAGGTAGGGGTTGGCGGTGTTGTCGGCGGCCTTGAGCTCGAGGTTGATCGACGGCATCTCCTGGCCCCAGTAGGGGCTGACGATGCGGACGGCCGCCTCGCGGTTGTCTGGGCCGTAGCAAGTGTAGGCGGAGCTCCAGGAGCCTGGCTGAAGGCGGTGGTAGCTGTTGTAGCTGGGGCAGGTGAGGGCGAGCAGGCCGGGCAGGTGCTCGAGCAGGCCGGCCGCGAACTGTCGCCCCAGTCGGCTGAGCTGATAGGGCGCCGATCGATCGAAGAAGAGGTTCTCCTCGCCGCTCGGGTCCCAGACGCTGAGGTGCATGTGACAGCCGTTGCCGGCCTGCTCGGGCCAGGGCTTGGGGGCGAAGGAGGCGAAGAAGCCGTGCTTATAGGCCACCCCGCGGACGGTCTCGCGGTAGAGGATCTGGTTGTCGGCGGCGCGGAGGGCCGGGGTGTAGCGGATCGAGAGCTCCTGCTGGCCGTGGCCGAGCTCGGGGTAGTACTGCTCGACCGGCATGCCCTGCTTACCCAGCGCTTCGACGATCTCGTCGATCACCGTCGCGGCCGTCTGCATGCCGATGCTGCTGAAGCAGAGCGTCTCGTCGAACGGCAGGTAGCGATCCTCGACCCGCACCGCGAGCGACCACTCTGGCTCGAAAGCCGCTTTGATCTGCAGGCCGTGACCGAGCATGCGGGTGATCATCCGCTTGAGGAAGCTGCGTGGGCAGGCGTCCCAGGGCTGCCCGTCCAGGGTCAGCATGTCCGCGAGCATCGCGGCCGAGCGCGGGGCGTAGGGCAGCACGACGAAGGTCTCGCCGTCGGGGACCAGCCGGACTTCCCCGACCGGCCCCATCCCGTCGACCGACTGGAGACGGTCGAGCGAATTCATCGCCTGCATCGCCACGGTCAGGCCGATCCCCGCGTTCAGGCGGCCCTCCAGGCCGTCGACGTGGGCGGCCTTGCCCCGAATGACGCCGCCATTGTCGCAGTACAAAAAGCGCACCATCTGAACGTCGGCCTGACGCAGTCGGCTGATCACCTCGGCCCGTTCCACCTACCACCTCCTCGGCGGATTGTACCCGCCGGGCTTCTGGCGTGACGCCGCGCGGCGGAGCGGGGCGTAGTATCCTTTCCGAACGACGGGACGGCAGACGCGCGGTCTGTCGCGCTTGACGGGCGAGAGAGGCACGGAATGAGCGATGGCGACCGACCGCTGGTGGGCGTGACCCTGGGCGATCCGGCCGGGGTTGGCCCTGAGATCGTGCTCAAGGCGCTGGCCGAGCCCGACGTCTACGAGCAGGCCCGTCCGCTGGTCTTCGGCGACCGGGTGGCGCTCGAGCGGGCCGGCGCGGCGCTCGGCCGCCCGCCCGAGCTCCGCACCGTCGATCGTCCCGCCGAGGGCCGCTACCGCGTCGGCGCGATCGATTTCCTGGACGTGGGCAGTCCGGACCTGGACGAGCTGACCTGGGGCCGTGTCCAACCCGCGGCTGGGCGAGCGGCCTTTCGTTACGTCGAGCGCGCGGTCCAGCTCGCGCTAGCCGAGGAGATCGACGCGATCGCCACCGCGCCGATCAACAAAGAGGCCCTCCAGCTCGGCGGGGTGCCCCACCTCGACCACACGACCGCCCTGGCCAGGCTGACCAACAGTCCGGACACGTTGACGATGTTCACCGTCGGCAGGCTGCGAATCTTCTTCATGGCGCGCCACATGTCGATGCGGGCGGCCTGCGACGAGGTGACGACCGAGAACGTCCACGCGACGCTGGTCAAAGCCCACAAGGCGCTGGTCCGCTTTGGCGAGCCGGGCGCCAGCATCGCGGTGGCCGCGCTCAACCCCCACGGCGGCGAGCACGGGATGTTCGGCCGCGAGGAGATCGACGAGATCGCGCCTGGCGTCGAGCGAGCCCGCGCCGACGGCGTCGACGCCCATGGGCCGATCCCCGCCGACGCCGTCTTCCACCAGTGCCTCCAGGGCCGCTGGGACGCGGTCCTCTCGCTCCACCACGACCAGGGCCACATCGCGGCAAAGACCCTCGACTTCGAGCGGACGATCGCGATCACGACGGGCCTGCCCTTCATCCGCTCCTCGGTCGACCACGGCACCGCGTTCGACATCGCCGGCCAGGGCATCGCCGGCGCGACCGGCATGGCCGAGTCGATCCGCCTGGCAGCCAAGTACGCGCGGCTCCTCGACGCGAACGCTGCCTAGCGCCGATCGTCGACCGTCCCAAGGTGATCATCCGGCGCCCAAGATGCTCAAGATGCTCATGCATGTGCGCACGAGCATCTTCGGACGCGATGATCATCTTCGGGAGCGAGCGGCGGTGGACGACCCCTTGCCCGAGGCTTGCTCGGCCGCCCGTGCCGCTGAAGGCGCCACCCCACACAGCCTCTGGTATACTCGGCTCTGCAATCGGCGCCGAGGCGACGGCCCCGCCCCCTGGCGCCATCCACGGCAGACGGCCCCGTAGCTCAGGTGGATAGAGCAGCGGTTTCCTAAACCGCGTGTCGGGTGTTCGAGTCACCCCGGGGTCACCAGCCCTGAACAGATGAAGGATGCCCCTCGCGATCGTCCGTTCGGAGGGGCGTTCTGCCGCTTGACGACCAAACCTGGCCGTCATAGTGCCGTCAACGTAAGGAACACAAGGCGCCTTCGGCGAAGTCGCAAGCGTTCGGGACCGTCACGATGCCACTCGGGTGGTGAAGGAGTTTCCCCCGGGGACGTAGCCACGAAGCGCGTCCATCTGCGCTTGCCAGTCCGCTCCGGGTGCGGGTCATTCTTTTGCGCCCGGGTCCCTGATTCCTCCAGGGGCTCTGCTGTTGACTTGCGTTCTCACCTTGGCAAGAGCCTCACCCAGCGAAGCTCGGCTACGTCAACCCTCTCCCAGAGGGAGAGGGCGGCTTTGCGCCCCTTTGACGTGGACGGTGAGGCGGGCCCGAGGTCGGCGGCCGACGGCGGCGACGGTGCCCCCAAGGGGATTCGGGCTCCCGCCGCGACCGCGGATATCGAGGGGTGGGCGCGGCTCCCGTCGCAGCCGCCATTGTCCCACGTCGAGGCAACACCGCCGCCGTCGCGCCCCGAGCCGGCCCGTGCGCCGCTCCAGCCCACGCTGCCCCAGTTTACGGACGACGAGCGGGCACTGCGCGAGCGTGTGCTGCATCGCTGCCTGGACGTGCTCCGCTCAACTGGTCCGCTCACCGCCCGCGAGCTGGCCAAGCGCCTGGCGCCGTTCGACGCGCGGACCGACAAGCGGCTGGTCAACAGCATCCTCTGGCGCGAGGGCGCCGGTGACGTCCGCTGCGACGCTGCCCGCTACACCTACGGGATCCTGCCGCGCCGCGGATGAGGCGTTCAGCCGTCGGCCATGGGAGAAGTAGTCCTGCTGACCAGATGACCAATGGGAGCTGCTCGACTGCTCGGGGTTGCCCCTTGAGACGGCCCGGCGGCATACCTTGATGTGACGAGACGACGTGGGGCAAGCAGGAAGAGCCGACGGCAGGCGATCCGATCGCTCGAGCGGCGCATCGAAGAGCACGAGCGGAAGATCGCGGAGCGACCCGATTCTGCCGACGTCCAGGGCTGGCGCATCGAGATCGCCGCGTTCGAGGAGCAGATCCGCAGGCACGAAAGGAAGCTCGCAGATGATTGATGTACAGCCCGGCGTCTGCGATGCCGCGGAGCGTGGCGACGTGGTGGATGCCGCCGACCTCCATGCGCTCAATCTCGACAAGGCCGACGCCATCAATCGCTGGCTCACCACGCTCGGCGAGGTCAGGCCGTCCACCATGCGGGGCCTGGGCGCTGACCTGAGCGATCTCTACGCCGGGGCAATCCGCTACCAGCGCCTGTTGGATGCCCTGCTGGCGACGCCCCAGGACGGGCGGGTCCGTGCCAGCACCCTGCTCGTCGAAACAACCGTCGAGCTGCGCCATCTCGCCTGGCACATCCGCTCGTGCGTGGGGAAGCTCGAGCGACTCGCCGGCGGGCTCGCCCCGGATGACGAGGGATGAGGATGGCGGGCGCGGCCGGGGACCGGAGATGAGCGCCAGTCGGTCCGACCGGGCGGACCACGGGCGGGCGGCGAGCTATCTGGATGCCGCGGTCGCCGTGCTGGAGGCGATCGGGCGGCCGCTGACCGCCCGCGAGATCACCGATGAGGCGCTCCGTCGGGGCCTGATCCGCCCGGCCGGCAAGACGCCGGAGGCCACGATGACCGCCCGCCTCTACGTCCACGCCCGCGACGACCCGACCCCGCGCGTCGTCCGCCTCGCCGAGCCCGGCCCCACCCGGGCCCGCCGCAACTCCGTCCGCTGGGCCCTCGCTGAGGCAAGCGCACCTCGCTCGCGCTGCTGACTACCGTTCTCGTAAACCGGGCGCGGCGTGTGCAGCTTGTCTATGCGTCAGGCACCTTGTGTGCGTCGCCCGGAGAGCGTTGTTTCAGCACTCGGGCGTAGTCGGGCCAGTTGAACGTGCAGGCGATGGCGGCTTTCAGATCCCCGACCGACAGGTGAGCCTGGCGCGCGATCTTGCCCAGGGTCGAGTCGTCCAGCGTCCGGTACTTCGTCCCGCGCGAGATCTTGGTCCAGCCAAACTGGGTTCCCGACAGCACCAGGGTGTAGATGTCGTGGTCCCGCTTGTCCTCGCGACGGTACCTCAGCTTCGTCTGGTGGATCAGCGTCCGATCGACCTCGCGCCGGTCAGCCGGCACTACGCCGACTCCACCCGCTGAACGCGCGCGCGGAGCCACTCCAGATGCTCGCGCAGATGGGCAGCGAGCGTCGCTTCGTTGGACGCTAGCCACTCCAGGTACTCGAGCAGCGAAGTGCGGTAGTCGAGCAAGGCTTCGTTGAGGGTCGTGCCCGAGCCGTACATGTTCACGTGTTCGTCAGAGACGATGACCTTGTCCCCGAGAATCTCGATCGTGACTGGGATCGGCTCGAGCAACTCGGCCCGTCGATCCCCGAGACCCGTGATCTCCGTCGCCTGCGAGAAGGACGGCTGGGCCAGGGCCGGCACGCTCGACTCCGACCGGCTGACTTCCTCGCTGGCCTCACGCTCGTCGATCCTCTCGATGAGCGCTGTGACCTGCGAGCTCAGGAGGTTCACCTTCCGCTCAAGCCGCTCGACGGCCTCCCGCGTCGGGTCTGTCGGCTCCGCCTGTGGCGATTCAGGATCAAACACCCAGCGTCTGAATCCGCCGTGCAGCTCCCAGCCGTGCGGCAGCAGGTGCGCCTCGGCCTCACCCGGCCGTCCTGGCAGCCTCGCGAGCCACCAGCCGGCAGACGAGTGGCTTTGCCCACCATGCGAGACGAAGACGTAGTGCTGGCTCCTGTGCCACCGCGGCGGCGATTCGCCCCCCGCTGGCTGCCCCGATGCCCCGCCGGTCGGCTGGGACGACCGTAAGAAGTCATGAATCTGCTCCATGAACTCCGCCGTCACAGCTTACGTCCCTTTGATGGAAGCACGAGTTTGTACCTTGACCACGTTGCCGGCGATCTCCACCGCGTGGCTGAGCAAGCGGTCAGGCAGCTTCGTATCGAGCAGGTCGTCGACGTGCGTGACGAATGTCACACTGACGTCCTCATTCTCGGGCCTATCGAGGATGACTTCATGAGCAATCGCCTCTCCATCCTTCTTCACCAGGCGGACACCGCGGATCTCGTCGAAGTCAAACGCGGCCTGACCCGGCTTGAGCGGGATCGGGAGGGGAAAAAGCAATTCGTGTTCATTCGGAGCGTAGAGGAATCGGCACATGAGGTGGATGGTGGCCCGCTGCTTGAAGGCTGCACCAAGCTTTCGTAGGAATTGGGTTGGCGTCTCTGAGGTCGCTTGGGGCTCGTTCTCACCGCTGACCGCGAGGTGCCCGTCGAGGACCATGCTGTCTTTGGTCCGGACTAACGCGAGCACCATGACCTGGCGCCGCCTCTTACCCCCCGAGCGCTGCACCATAGAGAGCGTGCCCTCATCCCTCCAGCGCTTGTGGAGCGCAGCGTCAAGTCCAGCCTCGACATCGGCGGTGAGCTGCAGGCGGGTGTGGAAGGCGAGCTCGACCGCGTTGACGCGGCGCAAGTCCTGTGCCATTCTGTCAGGGGCCCCGGCTCGCGAGGATATCACCAGGCACTCCGGAGACCGACGCAACACTTCCCCTGAGCGAAGGGCGCTGGTGCGAGCGACACACAGTACATGATGAAAACGACATATGACCAATGGGTGGGACGGCGAGGCCGTCGCTCCGCTCAATGCTACACGGCGTGTGAAACAGCCTGGCGGATATTTGGTCAACGATGAGCCCGAGCGGCCTAGCCGGAACGCAGCCGCTCGCAGAGCCAAGTCCGTGCCAGCGTCGCCAGGCCGGTTCCCACACGCGGGCCTTGACCGCGAGCCAGTCGTAGGTCGTCTGGTCGACGCGGGTGGTCGATGCCACCGTCAGGCCGGGCCGGCGTCCCACTCGGCGCGCCACTCCTGCTCGATGGCGCGGCGCTCGACCAGCTCCTGAGGCGAAATCGGCTCGAGGGTCTCGAATTCGTGGGTGTCCCAGAACTCCGCTTCCTCCTCGTAGCTCACGAAGCGGGGCAGTCGTGGATCGTCGGGCGGTCGATACGGGCGAGGCGGCCTGGCCGTCGGTGTGGTATCCGTCATGACTCGCCTCTTCGTTCTTGGTCCAGAAAATCCCGGGGCGTGCTGCCGGTAGCGGGGAACGCGGTCACACAATAGTACCGCCCCCCATCGAGTCGGGCGAGGATCACGACGATGATCCGCCCAGCGCTCGTGCGGCCGACGACGCGCGCACGGCCCTCGCGGGTGGCGTCGAGCCATCGGCGACCGTGGCAGACCTGCTCGACATCCGTGCGCGAGAGGCCGTGCTCCGCGATATGATCCTCATTCCAGTCGTCCCACTCGATCCCACGGATCTCGACGTCCACCGCCCAATTGTATCGCCGGACCGACTCGACGCCGGTCACCGTGGTACGCTCGCACCCAGATGGTACGGCCGAGCTGGCCGATCGCGTCCCGACCTCCGTCTGTAGACTTGCCGCGAAGCGGGGATTCAAAGATGAGCCCATCTCCGTCGGACGCTACCGAGCCGCGAGGGTCCAGCACCTATCTGGATGCCGTGGTTGCCGTATTCGAATCGGCCGGGCGGCCAGGTGGCCGCCCGCGAGATCACCGACGAGGCACTCCGTCAGGGTC
>JACCZL010000737.1 GCA_013695975.1 Chloroflexota bacterium | reverse complement strand
GTTCTTTAGCGAGTATTGAGCAGGGCGGGGAGACCCTGCCCCTACACGTCGATGCTTTCCTCCATCGCCTTCCTCAACGGCCGCGTCTACACCCAGGAGGTTGGGCAGCCGCTCGCTCGCGCGATCGGCGTGCTGGGGAACCGGATTGCCGCCGTAGGGTCCGATGACGAGGTCCTGGCTGCCCTACCATCCCGGGCCGAGCGGGTCGATCTGCACGGGCGGGCGGTGCTGCCGGGCTTTGTCGACGCCCACTTCCACTTGCTCCAGTACTGTCGCAGTCGGGAGCGGCTCCGGTTGGACGGGGTCGCATCGCTCGACGCGGTCCGCGAGTTGGTGGCGCGGGCCGTGGGGACGGCGTCACCGGGCAGTTGGGTGCTCGGAGGTGGCTGGGATCGCAGCCTCTGGGGTGGTGAGTTCCCGACTCGCGGGGACCTCGACGCGGTGTCTGGTGAGCGCCCGGTCTGTCTGTTCAGTCGCGACGTTCACGCCGTCTGGGTCAACACGGTCGGACTCGAGCTGGCGGGCATCCGCCGCGAGACGCCGGACCGGCCGGGTGGGCGAATCCTCCGCGAGCTGGACGGGACCCCGAGTGGGATCCTGCTCGAGGCGGCCGGTCAGCCGGTCCGCGACCTGGCCGACCGGCCCTCGCTCGAGGCCAGCATCGCCCTCGTGCGGCAGTATCAGGATGACTTGCCGCGAGTCGGCCTGACCGCCCTGCACAATCTCGAAGGCGCGCTGGCGCTCAGGGCGCTCGAGTCGCTCGAGCTAGCGGGCGCGCTTCGGCTGCGCGTGTTCGCCGGCCTCTGGCGTGAGGCGCTCGAAGCGATCACGACGGTCGGGCTGCACACCGGCTTCGGCGGTGATCGGCTTCGGATCGGTTTGCTCAAGCTGTTTGCCGATGGCTCCCTGGGTTCGGGGACGGCCGCGTTGTTGGCGCCCTATGAGGGGTGTCCCAACGACTGTGGCATCGCCACGGCCGATCGCGACGAGCTGGTCGAGCTGATGCGCCGAGCTCGCGCGGCCGGAATCGGTGTCGCCACGCACGCCATCGGCGACGCCGCGGTGCGGACCGTGCTAGACGCCGCTGAGGTCGTACGCGCCGACCCGGATGGACAGGACCAGATCCTGAGGATCGAGCACGCGCAGCTCGTCGATCCCGAGGACCTGGCGCGGTTCGGTCGCCTCGACGTGATTGCCTCGATGCAGCCTTCCCATGCAACCTCTGACCGGCTGATTGCCGAGCGTGGCTGGGGGGCTCGCTGCAAGACCGGCTATCCGTGGCGTTCGCTCCTCGATGGGGGCGCGCAGCTCGCCTTCGGCAGTGACTGCCCGGTCGAGCCGCCAGACCCGCTCCGAGGGATCCATGCCGCCGTCACCCGCCAGCGCGACGGCGAGCCCGCCGATGGCTGGTATCCGGAGCAGCGGCTGAGCGTGGCCGAAGCGATCCGCGCCGCGACCCTCGGGAGTGCTCGCGCCGCCGGCCTCGGTCACGAGCAGGGCTCGATCGCCCCGAGCAAGCTGGCCGATCTGGTGGTCCTCGGACGCGATCCGTACGCGACCCCGCCGGCCGAGCTGGCCGAGATCGACGTCCTGATGACCGTCTTCGACGGGCAGGTGGTTTACACTGCCTGAGATGAGCGAGTCGTCCGATGCCGGTGACCCGACCTGGAGCTTCGCCACCCTCGCCGCCCATGCCGGCGAGGGCCTCGAACCGGGCGAGTGGCAGCCGACCTCGACGCCGATCTACAACGCGACCGGCTTTGCGATGCCGTCCTTCGACGCGCTGGACGAGGTCTTTGCCGGCACGCGCCCCGGCTTCTACTACACCCGCGACGGCAACCCCACCGTCCGCGCGTTCGAGGTCGCGGTGGCGGCGCTGGAAGGAGCGCCCCTGGCCGGCGCGTTCTCCTCCGGCATGGCCGCGATCCACGCGGCGATCCTGGCGGCCGGCCTGCAGCCGGGCGACACCATCCTGGCGACGCGGGATTGCTACGGCCTGACGCGGGTCCTGCTGACCACCCACTTCGCAGAGTTGGGCATCCGCACGGCGTTCGTCGACATGACCGACCTGCCAGCAGTGGAGCGCGGCCTGGCGGACCGTCCCGGGGCGCTCTACCTCGAAACGATCTCGAACCCACTGGTCAAAGTTTTCGACCTACCGGCTCTGGTCAGAATGGCCCGCGCAGCCGGAGCACGCACGCTCGTCGACAACACGTTCGCGTCGCCCTATCTGCTTCGGCCGCTCGAGCACGGAGCCGACCTAGTGGTCCACAGCGCGACGAAGTACCTCGGTGGGCATGGGGACGTGACCGGTGGGACAGTCGCCGCCGGCGACGCGGCGACCGGACGGCGCCTCCATCATCTGGCGAAGCTGCTTGGGGCGGTGCTGGGGCCGAACGAGGCCTGGCTCTGCCACCGCGGCCTCAAGACGCTCCCGCTGCGGATGGCACGCCAGTGCGAGAACGCCCTCGAGGTGGCCCGCTGGCTCGAGGCCCACCCGGCGATCGCTCGCGTTTACTACCCTGGCCTGCGATCCCATCCTCAGCACGTCCTGGCCAAGCGGCTGCTCGGCGCCCACTATGGGGCGATCGTCGCGTTCGACCTACGCGACGCTTGCCGCGAGGCGGTCCGCGCCTTTATGGACGTCCTCCGCCTGATCGTCCCCGCCCCGACCCTCGGGGACCTGCGCACCCTCACCCTCTATCCGGCTCAAGCCTCGCATCGGGGCCTGACGCCCGAGCAGCGCGGCGAGGTCGGCATCGGCGACGGCCTGATCCGCCTCTCGATCGGCATCGAGGAGCCCGCCGACCTGGTCGCCGACCTCGATCAGGCGCTCAGCGGCGGTGGCTGAGGGCGCTTCTCCACCGTCTAAACTCGCGCCCGAGCTTCAAGCACTCCGAGGCAATGCCCTGCTTCTGTGGAGTGATGCTGCCGCGCGGCGTCGGGCCATCGAAGCGATCGTGACTGCGCTGGATCGGGAATCCCTGGACTTCGCCGCCCAGTTCGAGCCCACTGTGTGTCCACCGCTGACCGCGGAGCAGAGCGATTATCGTCGGTGGGATACTCGAAGGCGCGGCGATGGCCGTGGCGATGCTCGATGCGCGGGCGAGCGAGGTTGCAGGGGCGGACGCGGTCACTCGGGCCGAACGGCTGGCCTCGCACGGTTAACGTCAATCACTCGGCCTCGCCCTCGCCCGCTTCGCCGCTGATGATGAACTTCACCCGCGAGGCGCCGCAGCGGGGGCACTTGAACGGGAGCGTCGCGCTACGCACGACGATCTGGCAGGTCAGGCACTGCCAGTCCTTGGCGTCGTCGCCGATCGGGGTCTTGAGCGCACCCGTCTTGGTGGTCATCGGTCCGTCCTCACCTCGCCTGCTGTTCCGATTCTACATCGGGATCAGACCCGGCCGAGCCTAGCCCTGTTCAATCTCGGGGCGGGGCGACGAGCTGGTCTGGCGGCTGGAGGCCCAGGGCGGCGCCGAGCCTACGCGCCAGGCGCTCCCGCCCGACCGGCGACTCCGAGCGGCGCCAGTCGCCATCGCTGACGTCGAAAGGCAGGATCTGTCCGTCCTGGACGAGCGCCAGGCGGGTCGTCTCCGTCATCGAGCGACGGCCAGGCTCGCGCAGCAAAACCCGAGCTCCGGGGTTGATCTTGGCGACGATCCGCTCGACCAGGGAACGGACGTCTTCCTCGTGACCTGCCTGGGACCGCATCTGTTACCGGCGCCTGGCACGCTGATCCTCCAGGTCTCAGGGTAATCGGGTGATCGCGGGCCGTCTGACTCGATTGCGGGCGATTGCTCTAGAGTGCCTACTCCAGTATACTCTACGTACTTGAACGAATGGGTGGGCAGCACCGTTGATTGACCAGGCGAGCGGGGGCCAGGACGGCTCGACAGACCAGGGCGAGAGTGTCGCGGGCAACGGCGCGGGGACGATGGGAGACTGGCTTGCAGAGCACGAGCAAGCCTATCGGCCGCTCCGCCGTGGTGAAGTCGTGGATGGCGTCGTCGTGCATGCTGAGCGCGACGAATTCCTCGTCGACATCGGCGCAAAGTCCGAAGCGATTGTGCCGGCGAATGAAATCCCGCACGGCGAGGTTCCCGCGCTCGGCGAAACCGTTCTAGCCTACATCCTGTCGCACGACGACGGCGAGGGTCGGATCGTCCTCTCGCTCACCAGGGCCCAGGCCGAGCGCGGCTGGCGCAACCTCCAGAGGACCTTCGAGGAGGGCCAGCCCATCGAGGGCCGGATCGTCGAGCACAACAAGGGTGGGCTCGTCGTCACTGTCGAGGGTGTGCGCGGCTTCGTCCCGCTCTCTCAGATCGCCGACCTTCGTCGGGCAGGTCCCGATGAGACCGTCGAGGCGCGTCTGGAGGCGATGAAGGGACGAACGCTCCTGCTCAAAATCATCGAGATGAACCGCCGCCGCAACCGGTTGATCCTGTCTGAGCGCCAGGCCATGCAAGAGCGACGCGCTCGCGAGAAGGACCGCCTGCTAGCGGAGCTTCAGCCCGGCGAGACCCGCGAGGGCGTCGTCTCCAGTATCTGCGACTTCGGGGCGTTCGTGGACCTCGGTGGCGCAGACGGGCTGGTCCACCTCTCCGAGCTATCCTGGGGCCAGGTGGGCCATCCGAGCCAGGTCGTCAAAGTGGGAGACCTCATCAAGGTCTTCGTGGTCGGCATCGACCGTGAGACGAAGAAGATCGCCCTGTCGCTGAAGCGGCTCAAGGGGGAGCCCTGGACGCAGATCGGCGAGAAGTATCAGCAGGGTCAGGTCGTGAGCGGTCGGATCACCAAACTGGCCGCGTTCGGGGCGTTCGCGGAGATAGAACCGGGGATCGAGGGATTGATCCACATCTCCGAGCTCTCGGACGACCGCATCACCCATCCCAAGCAGGTCGTGCGCGAAGGCGACGTCCTCCCGCTCAAGGTGATTCGGATCGAAGCGGCTCGACGCCGGCTGGGGCTAAGTCTCCGCCAGGTCGAAGAGGAGCCACACGATTTCGATGGTGGGAGCTACACCGCGGAGCCGGATCCTGAGCCGATGCCCTATGGCTCTGAGGGCGAGGTGGCCGAGTTGCCCCCGTCTGCGTCTCTGGCCGCCGAGTACAACGGGTCGTCGATCGTACCCCGACAAGAGGATTTGCCGACGACCGAAGAGCGTCCCGACGGCGAGGCGCCGCGCCCCGTGACGGTGGTCGAAGGCTAGCCTCTCCTCGGCCCCTCCTCATCTCCCCCGGCACTGGCGTCCCTAGCGTGAGGTAGACGCCGTTCTGTTTACGACGTCTGGGAAGAGGGTTTCGTATACAATAGGCCACGTGGCAAGCGACTTCCCGACGGGGTGATTCGATGGCTGATCGATTCGACAAATTTACCGAACGGGCCCGCAAGGTGCTCCAGTTAGCCCAGGAAGAGGCCCAGCGCTTCAACCACAACTACATCGGCACAGAGCACCTCCTGCTCGGCTTGGTCCGCGAGGGCGAGGGGGTCGCCGCCAAGGTTCTGGCGAACCTCGGGGTCGAGCTGAACAAGGTCCGCTCGGCTGTGGAATTCATCATCGGCCGCGGCGACCGCACCGTCACTGGCGACATCGGGCTGACGCCGCGGGCCAAGAAGGTGATCGAGCTCTCCGTCGACGAGGCCCGACGCCTGAATCATCATTACATCGGCACCGAGCATCTCTTGCTCGGGCTGGTCCGCGAGGGTGAGGGGATCGCCGCCGGCGTCCTCGAGTCGCTCGGCGTCTCGCTCGACAAGGTCCGCAGCCAGGTCATCTACGTCCTCAACCAGAGCCAGAGCTATTCGTCGCAGGAGTCTCGCCACGGGACGACCAAGACGCCGGTCATCGATCAGCTCGGGATGGATCTGACCGCGGCGGCGCGGGCCAACAAGCTCGATCCCGTGATCGGTCGAGCCAAAGAGATCGAACGGGTCATTCAGATTTTGTCGCGGCGGACGAAGAACAACCCGGCCCTGATCGGCGAGCCCGGCGTCGGTAAGACGGCGATCGTCGAGGGGTTGGCCCAGCGCATCTCGACCGGCGACGTTCCGGAGACGCTGATGGGCAAGCGATTGCTCACCCTCGACATCGGCTCGCTCGTCGCCGGCACCAAGTACCGGGGCGAGTTCGAGGAGCGTCTGAAGAAGATCATCGAAGAGGTCAAGAACTCCGGTAATTGCGTCCTCTTCATCGACGAGCTGCACACGCTCGTCGGGGCCGGCGCGGCCGAAGGAGCTGTGGACGCGGCCAATATTCTCAAGCCGTCGCTGGCCCGCGGCGAGCTCCAGACGATCGGCGCGACGACGCTCGACGAGTACCGCAAGTACATCGAGCGCGACGCGGCGCTGGAGCGGCGTTTCCAGCCCGTGCTGGTCGAGGAGCCGTCAGTCGAGGAGACGATCGAAATCCTCCGCGGGATCAAGGAGCGGTACGAGCAGCACCATCGACTCGAGATCAGTGACGAGTCACTCAAGGCGGCGGCCGAGCTGGCGGCGCGCTACGTCCCCGACCGCTTCCTGCCCGACAAGGCGATCGACCTGGTCGACGAGGCGGCCTCGCGGGTGCGGATGCAGCGGGCAAGTGCTCCACCCTCCTACAAGGAGATGCTGCGGAGCCTCGAGTCGGTCCAGAACGAGAAGGAAGCCGCGATCTCGGCCCAACAGTACGAGCTGGCGGCGGAGTATCGCGACCAGGAGGCCAAGCTTCGCGCCAAGCTCGAGAAGCTCGAGTCGGGTTGGCAGAAGGAGCAGGGCACCGACAAGCCGGTGGTCGGTCCGGAAGACATCGCCCACGTCGTCGCGATGTGGACCGGCATTCCGGTCATGCGCATCGCCGAGGAGGAGAGCGCCCGCCTGCTCAAGATGGAAGAGGGGCTCCACAGTCGGGTCAAGGGCCAGGACGAGGCGATCACGATGGTCGCCAAGGCCGTCCGTCGGGCGCGAGCCGGCCTCAAGGACCCGCGTCGGCCGATCGGGAGCTTTATCTTCCTCGGACCGACCGGCGTTGGCAAGACCGAGCTGGTTCGGGCGCTCGCCGAGTTCATGTTCGGCAGCGAAGAGTCGATGATCAAGATCGATATGTCGGAGTTCATGGAGCGGCATTCGGTGGCCAGGCTGGTCGGCGCGCCACCCGGCTACATCGGGTACGAGGAGGGTGGCCAGCTCACCGAGGCCGTCCGCCGCAAGTCGTACTCCGTCATTTTGCTCGACGAGATCGAGAAGGCCCATCCCGAGGTCTTCAACATCCTGTTGCAGATCATGGATGATGGGCGGTTGACTGACGCTAAGGGGCGCAAGGTCGATTTCCGGAACACGATCATCATCATGACGTCCAACGTCGGGGCCGAGCTGATTCGTCGTGAAGGGATCTTCGGCTTCAACGTCCCGCGCGACCAGAACCAAACGACCAAGGACCAGTACGAGCGGATGAAGGACAAGGTCCTCACCGAGATGAAGAAGCTGTTCCGGCCCGAGTTCCTCAATCGGATCGACGCGACGATCGTCTTCAGCGCCCTCCAGCGCGAGCAGATCCGCGATATCATCGACCTCCTGCTGGCGCGCGTCCAGGTCCAGCTCACCGAGCAGCGGATGACACTCGAGGTGAGCGAAGCCGCCAAGGATGTCCTGATGGAGAAGGGCTTCGACCAGGTCTATGGCGCGCGCCCGATGCGGCGGGCGATTCAGAACGTGATCGAGGACCCACTGGCTGAAGGGCTCCTCCACGGCCAGTTCCACCCGGGCGACACCGTCGCCGCCGATGCGCGCGATGGCGAAGTCGTCCTGGAGGGCAAGGGCGTCCCCGAACCCGAGCCCGAGCCCGAGCAGCCTGAACCGGAGCCAACGACGGCGTAGGAAGGTAGCGTAGGGGCGCGATTCATCGCGCCCACCCGGGTAT
>JACCZL010000730.1 GCA_013695975.1 Chloroflexota bacterium | reverse complement strand
TCACTGCGCACCTCCCGGATGCATGACGAGATTAGGGGCTAGAGATTGCGGGATCGGCCTGGGGTGACGCCGCCCGGGGGGCGACAGCAGCCGTGGCAGCGATCTCCATTATAGCCAAGCATCCTCGCACGTTCTAACGCGGGGTCATCACGGTCAGGCTACGTTCATCATCCACCACCAATGTCATCGGCCTGCCGTCAATGACGGTCTCCAGGTGGACCGATCGGCCCCAGAGTCGCTGGACGTGTCGAAGGGTCTTGTCCGCGTAGCCGAGGTCGAGCTCCTGGCCCTCGAAGCAGTGCTTCAGCCGGAGCCCTCGGTTCCGATGGTGGTCGCCATCCTCGACGACGATGTAGGGCTGTCCGAAGTTCGTCAGGCTGGTGAGGATCGTGTCGCGGACGACCTCCCAATCCTTCTCGACGATCACCCAGGTGTCGTCCTCGAGCCGGTACAGGTAGAGGTCGAGCTCCTCGACCAGGTCCTTGGTCAGGTAGTTTCTGAGGAACGATTGGTCGTTGTCGAGCTCGCGGACCTCGAAGATCTTGGCGCGGCCCTCTCCGCCGAGTCGCCCGAGCCGGGCTCGGTCTTCGTCGGTCGGCTGGTCCCAACGTCGTTCGATGTCTTCGAAGATTTTCATCCCAACGTAGTAGGGGTTGATGCTCCGTCGCGACGCGGCCAGGACCCCGCTGTGGAGGCGGGCAAACTCGACGTAATCGTCCTGGGGCAGGTCCATCTCGCGCATGATGCGGGCATGCCAGAAGCTGGCCCAGCCCTCATTCATGACCTTGGTTTGCATCTGGGGCAGGAAGTAGATCTGCTCCGAGCGGACGATGTGGACGATGTCACGCTCCCAGGGCTCGAGGTCTGGGGCATGTTCGGCGATAAACAGCAGCAGGTCCTTCTCTGGTTCTGGCGGGAACTTGCGCTCGGGCGCCGGCACCTCTGGGCGGCGATTGCTGCCGATGTACACCAGGTCGTCGAATGGGCCCTCGCGGGGTTCTCGAGCTCGCGGTCTGACGTCGTCGCTCGCGGGTCGCGCCCTGAGGGTCGGGTTGGCATCGACGTGCTCCTGGATCGAGAGCACAGCGTCGAGGACGCGCTCGACCTCGTCGCGCCCGTGCTCGAACTCGTACTGGCGCAAGCGCTCGGCGTTGACGCTGGTCGCCTCGAGCATACCGCGGTTGGTGTGCTGGAAGTAGGCGTTGTTCTTGAAGAAGTCAACGTGGGCCAGGACGTGCGCGGCGACCAGCTTGTTCTGGAGGACGGTGTTGTTCTCGAGCAGGAAGGCGTAGGCTGGGTTCGTGTTAATGACCAGCTCGTAGATCTTGCTCAGCCCATAGTCGTACATCGTCTTGATCTGCTGATAGGCCCGTCCGTGGGTCCAGTGGGAAAACCGGCCAGGGATGCCGTAGGCGCCGAACTCGTACATGATCGAGGCCGGTACCAGCTCGAAGTGGGTTGGGTACGGGTCGAGTCCCATCTTCTGGGCCAGGGCCCAGATCTCGGCCATCGAGCTTTCGAGATCACGGACTTCGTCTGGGGTCATCGCACGGCTCCGACCGGGAGCTCTTCGCGGGTCGAGAAGAACTGCTTGAGGGCGGGGTAGACGTCCTCCTTGTCGGCGATCGTGACCCCGATGAAGTGCGGGTCGTCGATGCTCGAGAAGGTCGACATCAGCGTCGAGAGGGAGCGGCGCCCGCCCTCCTGAATTTCGCCGTAGCCGAAGACGTTGCAGCGCTCGAGCAGGTTGTTGACCAGGTCCAGGCAGCGGGCATTGTCGACCTCCCCCCAGTTGTCGCCGTCCGAGAAGTGGAAGGGGTAGCTGTTCCACTCGGCGGCGGGGTAGCGATCGGCGAGGATCTCGAGGGCGAGCAGATAGGCCGACGAGACCTTGGTCCCGCCACTCTCGCCCAGGTTGAAGAAGCCATCCTCGTCGACTTCCCTGGCCTCGGTGTGGTGGGTGATGAAGACGATCTCCACCTGGCTGTAGCGGGTGCGGAGGAAGCGAACCATCCAGTAGTAGAAGCTGCGAGTGATGTACTTCTCGAACTCGCCCATCGAGCCCGAGACGTCGCGCATCGCGATGACGACGGCGTTGCACTCCTCCTTGATGTGGCGCTCCCAGGTCTTGAAGCGGAGGTCGTCGGTCGTCAGGGCGCCGAAGCCACGCACGCCGGCTCTGGCGTTGCGGGCGAGGTTTTCTCGGATCGTGCGCCGTTTGTCGAGGTTGCTCATGATGCCCTGGCGGCGTACCTCGTTGAAGCGGACATCGTCCGCGGGCACCAGGGCGCGACCCTTCGGCTGGAGAAATGGCAGCCCGAGATCCTCGAACACCAACGCCGCCAGCTCGTCGATCGTGACGTCAGCCTCGTAGTAATCGACACCCGGCAGCTCGCCGGCCTGCTTTCCCCGCCCGGCTTCCTGGCTGCTGGCCTCGTGGCCGAGGACATCTCCGACCTTGGAGTCGCCCTCACCCTGACCGACGTGATCCTTGCGGCCACGATCGAAGCGGAAGCGCGGCAGGTCGAGCGAGCGGATCGGTACCTTGACGACCTTCTTGCCGTCCGAGGTGATGATCGCCTCCTCGCCGACGATCTGATCGAGGTTGCCGCGAATGGCCTCTTTGACCTTCTCGTTGTGGCGGGCCTGATCGATCGGCCCTTTGCGATGGAGGGACCAGTCGTTCTGGGTGAGCGTGATGGATGGAGAGGTCTTCATCGCGCTAGCAGAGCCCCCACGTACTTGACCAGCTCGTTGGCGCAGACCGGGCAGTAGCCCTGCTCGGCGATCAAGCGGTCGACGACATCGTTGATCCGACGCAGTTGCTCCGCGTCAGGCGTCTTGGTGTTGGTGGTGATTTTGACGACGTCCTTGAGATCGGCGAAGAGCTTTTTCTCGATCGCCTCGCGCAGCCGCTCGTGCGAGGTGTAGGAGAAGCTCTGGTTCCGGCGAGCGAGAGAGGAGAGTCGGATCAGGATCTCCTCGCGGAAGCCTTTCTTGGCGTTCTCGGAGACGGCGATCTGCTCCTCGACCGAGCGCATGAGCTGCTCGTCCGGCTCGATCTCCTCCTCGGTGATCGGGTCACGCAGCTTGGACTTGTTGCAGAACGCCTCGACGTTGTCGAGGTAGTTGTCGAGCAGGGTCTTGGCCGACTGCTCGAACGAGTAGACGAACGCCTTCTGGACCTCTTTCTTGGCCAGCTCGTCGTACTCGCGACGGGTTTCGGCGATCAGGTTGAGCAGCTCCTCCCGCTTGTCGCGGTCGTAGCCCGGATGGTGCTCGAGCCCGTCTCGGAGGGCACGTAGGGCGTCGATGGGGTTGATACAGGTGGTGTTCTCGCGGACGAGCGCGGCGGAGAGGGCGTTGATGACGTAGCGCGGGGAGATGCCATCCATTCCCTCGCGGACGACCTCTTCCTGGAGATCGCGGAGGTCCTTCTGACCAAAATCGTCAACCTCCTCGCCATCGTACAGCTTGAGTTTCTTGAGCGGGCTCATGCCGGCCTTTCGGGACGGCTCGAGTCGCGACAGCACGGCGAAGGTACTCGCCACCCGCAGGGTGTTAGGGGCAACGTGGACGCCGGTCAGGTTGCCCTGCTTGATGAGCTTTTCGTAGATCTTGACCTCTTCGGAGACGCGGAGGTTGTAGGGGACCTTGATCAGGATGATCCGGTCGTGGAGCGCCTCCGACTTTTTGTTGCCCACGAAGGCGGTGTACTCGTGCTCATTGGTGTGGGAGACGATGACCTCGTCGGCGTAGATCATCGCGAAGCGGCCGGTCTTGATGCACTGCTCCTGCGACAGGGTGAGCAGGTTGTAGAGGAATTTTTCGTCGCAGTTGTGGTTGACGATCCCGTTCGCCACGTAGGTGTTCGAGCCCGGCACGTGGAGGTCCCAGCACTCCGCCTCGCTATCTTCGATCGAGGCGATCTGATCGTAGAACTGGGCCGGGTTGAGCAGCGCGGACAGACCCGGCGGCGGCTCGATCGATCCGGAAAGCTTGTCGAGAATGGCCGCTGCCTTGTCGCGGGTGCAGTGCTGCTGGTCGGAGCGGAAGGCGTGCAGGCTCTGATAGTCCTCACCCAGGAGCTGGCGCGCCCCCTGGCGCTCGCGGTAGCCGTGGCCCCCGACGGTTCGCGCGGACGCGATGATGCTGCGCTGGAGCTCGGCGGAGATCGCCGCCCAGTAGCCGCTCGTGTTGGGGATCAGGTCACTCCGTCCGATTCGAGACTGTTGAGCCGAGCGTGCCTCGTAGGCGCACTGCTTGGCGGCCGGCAGTAGAGGCATCTGGCGGGCCAGGAGATCGGCATCGGCGCCGCTGACGGTGACCACCCAGTAGGAGCGTGAGGCACCGGCGACCGTCCGCATGGTGGTGGTGCGGCGACTGATTACGCCGAGGTTGAGGAGCACGACCTGAAGCTGGTGGGCGAGCTGCTCCGAGGCAGTACACCACCAGAGACGGCCCTGGAGGCCGACGCTGCCGTCTCCTGCGAAGTAGCCGGCGAGAAAGTCGAGCACGCAATCGCGGGACGATTGCAGCACTGCCCAGGGGATCACTTTCCGGGCGGCCCCGGTCTGCCAGCCGAGCCGCTCGAGCAGATCGAGCACCCGCACGCTCCCGAACTGCACGCCCCTCGAATGGGCCACGGGGCGAAGTCCGAAGTGGTGCTCGGTCAAGTGCGAAAAGTCGGCGCAGAGCTCGGGGTCGGTGTTGGTGAAGCGGATCAGACCGCTGCTCTGGGTGTCACCCTCCGCCGTCATGTAGCCCAGCCAGCGGGCGAGCTGGGGCGTCATGCGCTCCGGCAGCCGACCTGCTCGGTCACGGCGGTCCCGTCCCGTCGGCGCGGCGAGCGGCACGTCCTCGCCCCAGAGATTTTGGCCTTTCTGGAGGACCAGCCAGTCGCCGACACCCAGCTCGTCGAGACGTCGCCAGACCTGGACTCCGTCATCGTCGACGATCAGTGCCCGATGCTCGCAGGCCCCTTCCTGGGTGTAGCCGCGCAGGGTTTGCAGGCGCTTCGTCTGCTTGAAACCTGCTCGGTAGAGGTGGGTCGCCGGCTCAGCGCCGACTGAGGAAGCCAGACGCAGGTGGATCGGTCGCGACTGCTGCACTGGGTGATCGCGCTCGGCGAAGGAGTCGAGCCGGCGAATGCCCTCTGTCGTCAGCAGCAGCGCATCACCTCGGAGGCACTTCAACATCTCGACAAATTCCATAAGTCCACGATTTGCGACGTTCAGCTCGCCGTCGAAGCGGTAGGCGCGGGGGTCGCTCTCGACCCCGTACTCGCCGATCGTGGCGAGGTCGATCGAGCCGGTCAGCTCGCTGATGTCCTGGGACTTGGGGTCGGAGGGGGAGAACGTGCCGATGCCGACGCGCTTCTTCTCGGAGAAGGTGACGCGGCAGATCTCGACGTCCTCGATTCGGCCACCGTAACGCTCGTCGACGGCGACCCGGCAGGATGGGCAGAGATCACCCTCGATGTGGAGGCCGTGCTCCTGGTGGACCTCGGCTCGAATGCTATCTGGAAGGAGGTGTAGGGGCTCCTCGTGCATCGGGCAGCCGGCGATGGCATAGACGGCGCCGTCGTCGGCGCGGGAGTAGTCTTCGAGGCCGCGCTTGAGCAGGCTCACGATCGTCGACTTCCCGCCGCCGACGGGACCCATCAGGAGGAGGATGCGCTTGCGGACCTCCAGGCGTCGCGCGGCTGAGGCGAAATAGTCGAAGAGCTGCTGAAGCGGGCGATTGATCCCGTACAGCTCGTCGGCGAAGAAGCCGTACGACCGGTCGCCATTGGGGAGATTGGTGACGTCCCCGGCAACGAGCATGTCGTAGACGCGGGCGTGAGAGAGGCGAGCAATGGCGGGATTGGCGAGGACCATCTCGAAGTAGTCGTTGAAGGTCCCGCGCCAGGCGAGCTCCTGCTCCTGTGCCCGAAACGCCTCTAAACGCGCAGCGATATTCATGCTTCCCCCTTGCCCCGCGGGCGCGGGACCGTGGCGCTTTCCTCCTTAGATGCGCCGCGGAGGAAAAGGATTCAGCTTGATCAAAATGCGCAAAATTCGGCCGGCAGCCGCGGGGTGGGGTGTTCCTGGTGCCCCGTTTGGGCCGGCTACGCCAGGTAGTCCTGCAGGTACTGGCGAAGGAGCACGCGGCCGCGGTGGAGACGGGACTTGACCGCGGCCTCACTCAGCTCCATGGCGGTTGCCGCTTCGGCGGTGGAGAGGCCCTCGACGTCGCGGAGGACGACGGCCACGCGGACGTCGGGGGGCAACAGGCCGATGCCAACCTCGAGGGCGGCATAGAGCTCGGATCGCTCCGCCGCCGCGGGCACGTCGCTCCGCCAATCCCGGACCGTCTCCTGCTCCTCGTCCGTTTCGATCAGATATTCGACCGGTCGCGCGGCCCGGACGCGTTGGAGGGCGGCGTTGACCGCGATGCGGTAGAGCCAGGTGCCCGGCGAGGCTTCGGAGCGGAAGCGCGGCCAAGCGCGGAAGGCGGAGAGAAAAGCGTCCTGGGTGGCATCCTCGGCGTCGGGGGGCGAGCCGGTGATCCGGAGCGCGATCCCGTAGACGCGGTCTCCGAATTCCTCGACGAGCTGTTCGAAGGCGACCGGGCTCGGCGCGCCCTCGGGTTCAAGGCTCATGGCTG
>JACCZL010000724.1 GCA_013695975.1 Chloroflexota bacterium | reverse complement strand
GTACACGGAGAACAGCCGGACGACCGTCGTCGGGACGCCAAGCAGCTCGGCGTACATCCGGCACCAGTGCTCGGCGATCAGCTTCGAGTGGGCGTAGGGGTCGGCCGGCTCGAGCGGCGCCTCCTCGCAGATCGACCCGCTCGTCGGCCGGTAAACCCGCTGGGTGGAGGCCAGTACGACGTGCGCGCCGGACGCGCGGGCGGCCTCGAGGACGTTCAGCGTGCCGAGGGCATTCAGGCGGTTGTACTCGAACGGCTCGCGGAACGAGGCCTGGACGTCACCGCGGCCGGCCAGGTGGACGATCGCGTCGGCTGCCTGGACCGCGGCGCGTGCCTCTTCAGACAGCACGTCGGCGCGGGTGTGCTCCAGGTTCGGGGCCGCGGCTGTCCCCGCGCTCGGCAGTGAGATCGGGCCGCCTCGGTGCAGGGTCGTGATCCGATGCCCGGCCGTGTGGAGCTCGGCGGAGACGTGTCGACCGATGAACCCCGAAGCTCCCGTCACGAGTACCCGCATCAGATCTGCCGCACACCCCGAACGATGCCTGCGCGTCGTCGGAGTATACTGGTCTGGCGAGGCGATCGGTTTGGCGACGCGCGGGCGCTGCCGACGGCCGAATGCGGCGCGTCAGAGTGCGGAAAGGGGGCGGTATGGGACTGCTCGATAGGCTGTTCGGCAGAAATAAGGATGGCGGGACAGCGGACGGCGGGGACCTCGAGGGCGCGGTCCGCACGCTCATCGAGATGTACGACCTGCCGGATGTCAAAGCCGAGAGCGGACTCTCGATTACGGGGCGCCATGCCGAGGAGGTCCGTACGGTCGGCCGCAACCTCCACAAGGCCGGTGGCAAGGAGAGCATGGTCGCCGCCCGCGACGGCCTGCGCCAACGCTTGCCCTGGGCGGCCTCGAACCTGGAGGCGATCTGGGCCAGCCTGCCCCAGTGGAAGGGATAGGGCGTCAGGCCGCGGCCTTGACGTGCTCGTAGACCTGAACGGTCTGCTCGGCGACCTGGCGCCAGGAGAAGTTGCGCGAGCGGGCGCGGGCGCGGGCGCCGAGCTCAGACCGCCGCTTCGGGTCGGCAAGGAGCTCGCCCATCGTCTCGGTGATCGCCGGCTCGCTGTACGGGTCGACGAGCGCGCCGGCGTCGCCGACGACCTCGGGTAGGGCCGAGAGGCGCGAGGTGATGACCGGCGCCCCGCAGGCCATCGCCTCGAGCACTGGCATCCCGAAGCCCTCGTAGAGCGACGGGAAGACGAACAGCGTCGCCCCACTGTAGAGGGGCGCCTTGTCCTGCTCGCGGATCTGGCCGGTGAAGATGATCCGATCGCCGAGGTCCAGCTCACGCACCAGTGGGCGCGGGTCCGGGTAGAGCGGGTGGCCCAACAGATGGAGGCGGCCGGCGATCACGAGCTGGTACTCCGCTCGAAGCGGGGCCGGCAGCGCGGCGTAGGAGCGGATGATCCGCTGGACGTTCTTGCGGGAGTCGAAGCCACCGAAGTAAAGGATGTACTTGCGGGCGACGTTGTAGCGCTCGCGCACCGCGGCCAGCAGCCAGGAATCGGTGATCGGATAGTAGCCCGGGTGGACGGCGTTGCCGATGACCGAGATCTTGTCGGCGGGGATGCCCAGCACCCTGACGATGTCCCGCCGTGAGTGCTCCGAGACGGCGATGATCGCATCGGCCCGCTTGGACGTAAACGAGACGAGCTGGGAGTAGATCCGGCTGGTCTCACGGCGCCGGTACTCGGGCAGCACCAACGGGATCACGTCGTGGATCGTCACGACCGTCGGGTGGAGCCGGACGAGTGGCGCGGCGAAGTAGGGGCAGTGGAGGAGATCGATCCCCTCGCGGCCGGCTCCCTGCAACAGGCCGACCTGCTCCCACCACACCTTCTCGACGTTCTCGCCGAGACGCGCCATCTTGGTCCAGACCTCGACGTTGCGGAAGCGATCAGAGAGGTTCGGGAAGCGGACCGGGTTGGCGCGCCGGAAGCGGGGGCTCAGCAAGACGTAGGCGTTGCTGCGGTCGTAGGCGTCGAGGCCCTCGAGCAGATGGTAGAGATGCTGGCCGGAGCCGGTGGCCGGTTTCTGCAGGAAGAGGGCGTTGACGCCGATGCGCATGGGGGGAGTGTACTGCACCGAGACTGTTCGTAGGGGCGGTTAGCGAACCGCCCTACTGGGCTCCCTCACGGTCGCGGTGCAGCTTGGGGAGCAGGGATCAGTTTTTGGCCGGGGCCACCCGGTGCAGCTTGACGAAGTTGGTGTGGACCCCCTGGCGGAAGGGGAGGCCGCCGACGACGACCAGGAGATCGCGGCGCTTGACGGCGTCGCGCTCGAGCAGGGCCGCCTCCATGGCCTCGACCAGGGCCTCGCTGTCGAGCGCGGGTTGGGCGATCATCGGCGTGACACCCCACCAGAGCGAGAGGCGATGGTAGACCGAGAGGTGGGGGGTGAAGGCGTAGATCGGTGCGCGTGGGCGGTCCTGAGACAGGAGCTCGGCGGTGTTGCCGGTCCGCGTGAAGGCGATGACGGCCGCGACCTCCAGCTCGTCGGCCAGACTTCGAGCGGCGTGGCTGATCGCGTGGGCGTGGGTCATCCGGTGATGGAGCTCGGGCCCCTCAGGGCGGTCGGTGGCCTCGGCGCGGACGACGATGCGGTGCATCATCTCGACCGCCTCGACCGGGAAAGCGCCGACGGCCGTCTCAGCCGAGAGCATCACCGCGTCGGTCCCGTCCCAGACCGAGTTGGCGACGTCCGAGGCCTCGGCCCGGGTCGGCGTCGGCTCGGCGACCATCGATTCGAGCATCTGGGTCGCGGTGATGACTGGGACCCCGCGACGGTTGGCCTCGCGGATGATCCGCTTCTGCAGCGGCGGGACGTCCTCCGGCGGCAGCTCCACGCCGAGGTCGCCACGCGCGACCATCACCCCGTCGCTGGCGGCGACAATCGCGTCGAGGCGCTCGACGGCCTGGGGCTTCTCGAGCTTGGAAATCAGCGGGACGACGCGGCCACGCTCCTCCATAAAGCTCCGCGCCAGGTGAAGGTCGGCCGCTTCGCGGACGAAGCTGAGGGCGACGAAGTCGACGCCGTGGGCAAGGCCAAATTCGAGATCGGCCTTGTCCTTGTCGGTCAGGGCCGGCGCCGACACGGCCACGCCGGGCAGGTTGATCCCCTTGTGTTCGCCGAGCAGGCCGCCATCGCCGACCCGGGCTCGAACCTCGTCGCCGCCGGACTCGACGACGGTGAGCCGGATCCGGCCGTCGTTGAGGAGGACGGTGTCGCCGGGGCGGCAATCGCGGGGTAGGGCCTGGTAGGTGGTCGAGACGCACGCGGCGGTCCCCTCGACTGGCCGGGTGGTGATCCGCAGCTCGGCGCCCTTGCGGAGCTCGACCGGCCCGCCGCCGACCAGGCGGCCGGTTCGGATCTTGGGGCCCTGCAGGTCCTGCATGATCCCGACCGAACGCCCGAGTCGCTCGGCGGCAGTCCGTACCCGCGCGATGCGAGCGGCGTGCTCCGCGGCTGTGCCGTGCGAGAAGTTGAGGCGGACGACGTCGACGCCGGCCAGCAAGAGGGCCTCGAGCTTGCCCTCGGCGTCGGTGGCGGGACCGAGGGTCGCGACGATCTTCGCGCGCCGCCGGCTCATCCGATCTCGAGGACGGTCTTGATGTCGCCAGGTGAGCCGTCGAGGGCGGCCCGGAACTCGGCGAGGGGGAGGCGACGAGTGATGACCCGGTCGAGGAGGCCGGGCCAGCGGTCTCGGGCACGCGCAAGGTCGGCCACCCCTTGCTCGAAGTCGACGCGGTTGGCGTTGACAGAGCCGAAGACGGTCAGGTTGTCGAGGACCAGCCTGAGGTTGAGGCGGTCGACGTCGACCTCGATTGGGCGGTGACCACCGGTCACGCTCGTCAGGCAGAGGACGCCATTGGTCCCGAGGGCCTGGAGCGCCTCGAACGCCACCTGTCCGTTGCCGGTCGCCTCGACGATCAGGTCGATCCGCCCGAGCTCGCCTCCGAGCTGGGGAATCGGGACATCGCGCGCCGAGAGGTAGCGCGCACCGGCCGCTTCGGCCAGCTCGGAGGCGCGCGTCCCCTTGCTCCGGGCGACCGTGACGACGTCGAGGCCACGCAGCCGCAGGAGGACCGTCGCCAGGAGCCCGATCGGGCCGGCCCCGAGGACGACGGTCTGGCGCGGCTCCCAGCGCATCCGCCGCTGGAGGGCGTAGCTCTGACGGACCGCCTTCTCGACGACGCTCATCGGCTCGAGGAGCACGCCGATCGGCTCGAGCTCGGGCGGGAGCTTGATCAGAAAGCTGGGCGACTCGGCGTAGGCCTCGGCCCAGAACCCGTGACGGGCCTTGATGCCCCGCTCGGTGTAGCCACCCGCGAGGCACATGTCGACCTCGCCGACCTGGCAGTTGGGGCACTGGTCGGGGCGGCGAACCGTCGCAACGACCAGGTC
>JACCZL010000715.1 GCA_013695975.1 Chloroflexota bacterium | reverse complement strand
GGTCGTTGGGGTGCTCACAACCTCCGCTCCTGGCTCCTGACGCCTCGTCGATGTACCTCAAGCGGCTCGATCTGGTCGGGTTCAAGAGCTTCGCCGGGTCGACGACGTTCGCGTTCGAGCCGGGCATCTCGGTCCTCTGCGGTCCGAACGGCTCGGGCAAGAGCAACGTCGCGGACGCGGTCCGCTGGGCCCTCGGCGAGCAGAGCGTCCGCGCGATTCGGGGGCGGCGCGGCGAGGATGTCATCTTTGTTGGATCGCAGGATCGCCAGCCGCTCGGCTTGAGCGAGGTGTCGCTGACGCTCGACAACGCCGACGGCCGGATCCCACTCGACTACGACGAGGTCAGGATCACGCGGCGGCTCTACCGCTCGGGCGACGCCGAGTACCTGGTGAACGGCTCGCGAGTCCGCCTCAAGGACATCCACGAGTGGCTCCTGCACGCCGCGCTCGACCCCGATGCCTACGTCGTGGTTGGCCAGGGCTCAGTCGACGCGCTGATCCTTCAGCGTGCTGAAGAGCGGCGGACCGTGCTCGAGAACGCCGCCGACATCCGCCGCCACCACGTCAAGCTGACCGAGACCCGGAGTCGACTGGCGGAAACCGAGGAGAACTTGCTCCGCTGCCGCGCCGTCATCGCGGAGCTGGAGCCGCACGTCGCCCGGTTGCGCTCGCAAGCGGAGCGAGCCGGCCGCTACCGCGCCTGCCGCGACGAGCTGAGCGGGCTAGCGTCGGGTTGGTTCCGACAGGCGCTTGGCCGCGGGCGGGCCGACGTGGAGCAGGCGACAGCAGCGGCGGCGGCCGTGCGTGTCGAGGTCGAGCGGCTCGAGGCCGTGGCCGCCGACCTGGAAGGGGCCGCTCGCGCCGCCGACGGCCGAGCGATGGTTGCGGAGGAGGAGCTGGGTCGTTGGGAACCGATGCTGGCGGACGCGCGAGCCGATCAGGCTCGCCTGGTGGCCGAGGCGGCCGTGGCTGAGGAGCGACGGCGGGCGGCGGTAGGCAGCGCCGCGACGCTGCTTGGCGAGATGGCCGAGCTGGGCCAACGATCGGCGACCCTGGAGGCCGAGGTGGCCGGCCTCCGGGAAGAGATCGCGCTTGGGCGAGCCGAGCTAGAGCAGGTCGAGACGGCGGTCGAGTTCGCGGGCCCGGCCGACCAGGATGCTCAACAGGTCAGGGAGGCGGAGCGGGAGCTGACCGCCCTGCGGGGGCGCCTCGCCGAGCTCAGCGCGGCGGTCCAAGCCGGCCGTGCCGCGCTCCAGGACGCCCATGCCAGGCGCGAGCGCGCTGAGCAGCATCGGGAACGGCTGGCGGCTGAGCTGGCCCGGCTCGAACCGGAGCTCGCCGCCGCGCGCCGCGAGGCGAGCTCCCATCACGTCGACGCGGAGCAGTGTGGTGTCGAGGTCACTGCGCTCCGTGAGCGCAGCGACGCACTGGGGACAAGCCGCGCGGGGGCACAGCGGGCGCTCAGCGACCTGCGTGCTGAGCGACAGCGCCTGATCGGAGAGCAGGAGCGGATCCGGGTCAAGCAGGAGGCGACCGAAGCCGAGGCGACCAGCCACAGTGGCTCGGGGGCGGGCGTACTGCTGGAGGGTCGACTGGCCGGGACGCGGGGCCTGGTTGGCGGCGAGCTGCGGGTACCGGCCGAGCTCCAGTCGGCGGTGAGCGCGGCTCTGGGTGGGAGCGCGCACACGGTCGTGGTCGAGGATTCGAAGGCGGCCCTGGCCGGAGTCCAACTCCTGCAGGAACGGCGCGCCGAGCGAGCCAGCATAGCGCCCTTGCGGGGGGCGATGGAGGCGCCGCTGGAGGGCCTCGCGCATCGCTTCAAGAGCCTGGCTCGGCCGCTGCTTGCCGATCTGTCCCTGCACGGTTTCGCCGACGAGCTGGTAGCCTCGGACCCTGAGCTGGACGGCCTCAGAGCGCGTTACCTGGCGCTTTCGGTGGTGGTGCCGACGCTCGACCTGGCGCGGGAGGTGGCCTGCCGACTATCGCGTGGCGAGACGGCTCATCTGCCCTGGCAGGTCGTCACGAGCGACGGCCAGGCGGTGCGCTGGAACGGTGAGTGGCGGGGGGGCCACGACCGTGCCGTGGAGCGGCTGGTCGCTCGGCGACGTGAGCTGGCGATGCTCGACGCGAGCCTGGGTGAGCTGGCTGGAGCGATCATCGACGTCAATGCAAGGCTGGCGGCAGTCGAGGAACGATGCGCGATGCTCGACGTCGAGGAGGGCGATATCGACCGCCTTTCGAGGGGCGCCGAGGCGGCGGAGCGGGAGGCCGTGGCGGCGTTCCAGCAAGCGGAGGCGCGCGTTGCCCGCTCTCGGCGTGACCTGGAGGCCGCACGGGCGGCTGTGCCGGATGCGCAGGCGGATGCCGCTCGCTGCGTGCGAGCGGCTCGCGAGCATGCCTGTCGGCTGGAGGCCGCCGAGCTCGGGTTGAGCGAAGCGAGCGCGGCCGTGCCGGTCGCCGAGGCCCGCGCGACCGAGCTGCGCGCGGGCCTCGAG
>JACCZL010000701.1 GCA_013695975.1 Chloroflexota bacterium | reverse complement strand
GACCCACCCTCGCCGGCGGTCTAGAATGCCGGCGTGATCACCTGGGGAGGAAGAGCGACTATGCTCGATCGAGACCCGCGCCTGACCCGCCGCGCGTTTGTAGGGCGGATGTTGACACTCGGCGGGGCCGGAGCGGCCGCGCTGCTGGCGGCCTGCTCACCCGCGGCGCCGCCGGCGCCGGCTAAGCCGGCCGAGTCGAAGCCAGTTGAGGCCAAACCGGCCGCCCAGCCGACGGCGGCCGCCAAGCCCGCCGAGAGCAAGCCGGCCGCCCCGGCCGCCGCCAAGACGTCGCAGCTTTCGATGATCCTCTTCGACGGCGGCTGGACCCCGTCGCTCAAGATCATGCTCGAGAAGTACAAGGCCGACCAGGGCGTCGAGGTCGTCTGGGACGCCCCGCCCCTGTCGGGCTTCTACCAGAAGCAGCTCAGCCTGATGCTGGCCAAGGAGCGGACGCCGGACATCATCTCCTCGAACGACACCATCCTCTCCCAGTACGCCGGCAGCGGGCTGATCGAGCCGCTAGGCGAGCTGCTGGCCGACAAGAGTCTGGCCGGCGAGTACAACTGGGACGAGCTGGCCGAGCGGACCCGCACCGCCGCGTCCTGGAGCAAGGAGCTGGGCCAGCAGGGCGGGGTCTACGGCCTGCCGTTCGAGTTGGCGACCTGGGGCTACTTCTACCGCTCGGACTTGATCGAGAAGCCGCCGGAGACGTTCGCCGAATACCTCGAGATCTCGAAGAAGTTTACCCGCTCAATCAACCCGTCCTCGCCGACCCAGTTCGGCGCCGCCGCCCACGCCAAGCAGCTCCCGCCCCAGTACAAGGAATGGTACGCCTGGATGTGGGCCTACGGTGGCGAGCTGTTCGACGACAAGCTCAATCCGACCATGAACGGCCCGGAAGCGGTCAAGTCGCTCGAGGACTTCTACGGCCTGCTCCTGGAGCACAAGGCGATGCCGCCGGACACCGCCACGTACAGCGACACCGAGAAGTCGGCCGCCTTCCAGAACGAGGTCGTCCCGCACGTGATGCACTGGGCCCACCAGTGGTCGGTCTACGGCGACAAGGAGAAGTCGCCCAAAATCGCCGACAAAGTGAAGTTCACGATGGTCCCGGGCATGCCGGGCCCGGGCGGCCAGGTCCGTCGCGTCCCCTACGCCCAGCAGTGGATGTTCGGCCTCAACCCGAACGGGCAGAACAAGAAGGAGGCCTTCAAGTTCATCGCTTGGCTGACCGGTCCGGTCGGGATGCGGGCCTGGGTCGAGGCCGGCTGGAACTCGCCGCCGCGCCCGTCGCTCCTCGGCGACGCCCAGCTCAAGGCCAAGCACCCCTCCTTCGCGGTGACCGACGAGGCCATCAAGATCGGCCGCTACGGCCCGACCTTCTTCAAGGAGTACGCCCAGATCGCCGACAGCAAGCTGCTGCCCGCGCTGTCGCAGGTCCTGGCGGGCTCCCAGACCTCCAAGCAGGCCCTCGACTCCGTCGCCGCCGACGCCCGCGAGATCCTCACGTCGGCGGGGGTGAGGGCTACTCACCTCCATGCAACGTCTCGGAAAGCGGACGAGCCCTCACCCTGCGAAGCGCGGCAACGATGACCCTGTCCCAGAGGGAGAGGGGATCGCCGCCCTGGTGAAGGTCCGCGAGGTCAGCCCGCCTGTCCTGCCAACTGGGCGCCTCGCGCTCGGCCGCGTCTGGTCCGGGGAGCGGCTCTTCCCCTACCTGATGGTCGCCCCCGCGACAGCCATCCTACTCCTGTTCACCCTCTACCCGACCCTTTTCAACCTCAACGCCAGCCTCCGCGACATCAGCGTCTACAACTTCACCTCGGGCGCCCATCGCTTCATTGGGCTGCGCAACTACGAGGTCCTCTGGCGCTCGGCCGAGTTCTGGGCCGCGACCGGTGCGACGATGCTCTACGTCGTCGCCTCGGTCACGATCGGCTTCCTGGTCGCCTTCGGCCTGGCGCTGGTCCTCCAGCACACCCCCGGCTTGCGGACCCTCGTCTCGCCGTTCCTGCTCGTCCCGCTGATGGCCACCCCGGCCGTCGTTGCGCTGGCCTGGAACCAGATGCTGGTGAGCGAGCTCGGCGTCGTCAACTATCTGCTCGCCCAGTTCGGCCTGCCGACGCCGCCCTGGCTCGGGGCGACGCCCTGGCCGCTCGTCACCGTCGTCCTGATCGACGTCTGGCAGCACATCCCGTTCATGTTCTTCGTCCTGTTGGCGGGCCTGACGGTGCTGCCGGACGAGCCGTTCGAGGCCGCCGCGATCGACGGCGCCGGCGCCTGGGACGCCTTCCGCTATCTGACCCTCCCGCTGCTCCAGCCGGTCATCATGGTCACCCTCATCTTCCGCACGATGAACGCCTTTACCTCCTTCGACGTCATCTACGTCCTGACCGGTGGCGCGCCCGGGACCGGCACCGAGATCCTGAACCTGTTCCTGTATCGCAAGGCGTTCAAGGCGTTCGAGATCGGCCAGGCCGGCGCCGTCGCCGTCGCGATGGTGATCCTGACGGCGCTGATCGGCGTCGCCCTGATCCGCCTGATGCAGCGCGAGGAGACCGTCTGAAATGGCCCTTCGGCCGGTCGCACGGCGGCGGACCCCACGCCAGAAGCTCCTCATGGCGGGGACCTGGCTGATCGCCGCCGCCTGCGTCGCCAACGTCTTCCCGATCTACTGGATGGTGACCACGTCGCTGAAGTCGGAGGCCGACATCCACACCTACCCGCCCCTGCTGCTGTTCCCGATCACCCTCGAGAACTACCGCGAGCTGTTCGTGACGGCCCGCTTCTTCTCGCCGATGCGCAACAGCCTGATCGTCGCCCTCGGCTCGACCGTCGGCTCGGTCGTCCTCGGCTCGATGGCGGCCTACGCCCTCGGCCGCTTCAAGGTCGGCGGGAAAGTCTTCCCCTTCTGGATCCTGGCGATGCGGATGTTCCCGCCGATCGTCCTAGCCCTGCCCGTCTTCTTCCTCGCCAGCGGGGCCGGCCTGCTCAACAGCCAGCTCGCCCTGATCGCCGTCTACCTGATGCTGAACCTACCCTTCGTCATCTGGCTCATGCGTGGCTTCTTCATGGAGATCCCGCTCTCCCTGGAGGAGGCTGCCTGGATCGACGGCTGCTCCCGCTGGCAGGCCATGATCCGGGTCGTCCTACCGCTCGCCCGCCCCGGCCTGGCGGTAACCTCGATCTTCGTCTTCATCGCGAGCTGGAACGAGTTCCTCCTCGCCGCCATCCTGACCGGCCCCGAGACCCGCACCGCCCCCGTCGCGGCCGCTCAGTTCTCCGGCGAGTACGGCATCCTCTGGGGCCCAATGATGGCCGCCGGCACCGTCATCGTCCTCCCGATGCTCGCCGTCGCCCTCCTCGTCCAACGCTACATCGTCCGCGGCCTCGCCCTCGGCGCCGTCAAGGGCTGAGGCGGGCGCCGATAAGTGCTTGCGCGACTTGCGATGCGCCCGCGAGTATAATGCAGTAGCATTTTCAGCCAAACCAGATAACGCATTGCACAAAAGAGAGGAAGGATGACCGAGGAGGGCCACAGCCAGGCGCTTGAGGAGCTTCGGTCGGCGCGAGCCCAACTCAGCCGCTCCGAGCACATCCGTGCCTACGCCGAGCTGAGCTTCGGTATCGCCTTCCACCTCCTCAGTATCGGCGCGCAGCGTCGTTTTAGCGTGCATCGCGACAACCACGAAGGGCTGGGGCGCTGGCTCCGCGAGCGTGGACAAGGCGACGCGGCCCAGATCCTCGCCCAGTTGGAGAGCCTGCGGACAGGGCGGTGGTATGGCCGACAGGGCAACGGCGCGACAGCAGAAACCCTCGACGAGTTCCTGGCACGCCTGGAGGCGTGGGCCCTGGCAGAGACCAGTCCTTGAGCGCCTGACGACTGCCCTGGACGTGCTCGTCGGGCGACTCCGCGCCCACCGTGAGGTCGCGGGCGTCATCCTCTTCGGCTCCTACGCGCGGGGTGACTTCGGGCGCAGCAGCGACGTCGATCTCCTCCTCGTGGTCGAGGGTGCTACGCAACCGGGGGAAACCAACATCGGCGCCGAGGCCCTTCGCCTGGTAGGCGAGGTCGAGGCAGAGATGCGCCTCCCAATGCACCTCGCTCCCCTGATCGCCGCCGCCGAGCGGCCGAGCGCCCTCGGTCCTGACCTGCTGCACGCGATCTGGAGCGAGGGCGTCATCCTCTATGCGCGGGCCGGTGTGGTCGCGCGCCTCCAGCCGGTCGGGCTGGCACCCTGGACCCTGGTTCGATTCTCGGTGGCCCGCGCCCGACCGACCGAGCGCGTCCGCCTCAGCCGCCGCCTCCACGGCGTCGGTGGGCGCCCCGGCCTCCTCCGTCCACCGGCGCTGGCGCTGGGACCCGGCGTGCTGCTCCTCCCGGCCGGTCAGCAGGAGGCGGTGCGCGGAGCACTCGACGACGCGGGCGCCAGCTACGACCTCGTGCCCATCTGGCGCGAAGTCTGAGCGTCCCCGTCTCACGCTCCAGCGGTCGTGCCCGCGCCCATCGGTGTAGAATGGACTGCCAATACAGAAGAAGGTGCAGCAGGCATGGCCGTCACGATCGCGCAGCTTGAAGTCGTCGCGTTTGAGGTGAATCGGCGGGCGGCGATCGCCGTGCCGATCGATGCGGAGCAGGCGTTCCGGCGGGCGGCCGACCGCGAGACCAACCCGCTCGCCAAATACGTCCTCGACGCGATCGTCGAGAACGCCGAGCTCGCCGTCCTCGACCAGCGGCCGATGTGCGGCGACACCGGCCTCCCCCGCTACTACGTCAAGGCCGGCAACGACGTCCACCTCGAAGGCGGCTTCGCGGCCCTCGAACGGGCCCTCCGCGCCGCCGTCGCCCGCGCCACCCAGGAGGTCAAGCTCCGCTCGAACCGAGTCCACCCGATCACCCGCCGCAACCCGGGCAACAACGTCGGCGTCTTCGCCCCGAGCATCGACTACCGCTTCGAGCCGGAGGGCGACTGGATCGAGATCACCGCCGTCCACAAGGGCGGGCTCTTCGGCAGCGATTATCGAATGCTTTTCCCCGGCGACGGCACCGACGGCATCAAGCGCTTCGTCGTCGATACGATCGCCTCATTCCACCGCCGCGGCCTGGCCTGCCCACCGGCCATCGTCGGGGTCGGGATCGGCGGGACCAAGGACCAGTGCTTCACCCTCAGCAAGGAGGCCGCCTGCCTCCGCCTGGTCGGCGACCGACACCCCGATCCGGTCGTTGCCCAGCTCGAGGAAGAGATCTACGACCTCTGCACGAAAACCAATATGGGGGTGATGGGCCTCAAAAGCGACACGCCGGTCGCCGACGTCCACTGCGAGATCGCCTACGCCCACACCGGCGGCACCCCGGTCGCGGTCAGCGAGCTCTGCACCGCCGTGCGACGCTCGACCGCCCGGCTCTACAACGACGGCCGGGTCGAATTCCGCGAGGACCCCCGGTGGTTCTCTCCCTACATGCGCCGCGAGGGGATCGACCTGACCCCGGCCGAAGCGGGACGGGCAATTTGGGCACCGGCCGCCGTGCCGGAGGAGGCGACGGTCAATTGAGCACGACGGCCGACGAGTCTCAGGACGTCGGCGCCGCGGGCGTCCGCGAGCTCCACCTGAATATCCCGCTGACCGAGGCCGACATCCGCCAGTTGCGCATCGGCGACGTGGTCTACCTCTCGGGCCCGATCTTTACCGCTCGGGACGGCGTCTACGGCTACATGCTGGGCCAGGGCCACGAGCCTCCGATCGACATCCGCAACGAGTGCAACGTCACCATCCAGTCGGCGCCGGCCGGGGTCGAGGTCCGCCCCGGCGAGTTTGAGGTCGCTTCGCTCCAGGCGACGGCCGGCTTCCGCTACGGCCAGTGGATGGAGCCGCTCTGCTCACGCTATGGCATCCGCGCCGTCATCGGCAAGGGCGGCATGTCGGAAGACGTCTACCGCGACGTCTTCAAGAAGTACGGCGTCGTCTGCCTGTCGACGATGGGCTACGGACTCGGGGCGATCTACGGGCGCGCCGTCAAGCGGGTCCGGGCCGTCTACTGGAAGGAGCAGCTCGGCATCTCCGAGGCCCTCTGGGTGCTCGAGGTCGAGCGGCTCGGTCCGCTCATGGTCGAAGGCGACGCCGACGGCAACAGCTTCTTCAGCGCCCACGCCCACGAAGTCGACGAGCCCCTGATGGCCGCCTACGAGGGCCTCCCCGCCCCGCTTCTCAGCCGCCTCGGCGAGGTCCGCGACCCGACGAAGGAATTGATTTGATCCTCACCGACGTGCTGATCCTCGGCTCCGGCGGGGCTGGGCTGCTGGCGGCGCTCCACGCCCACCGCGCCGACCCCCATCTGCGGATCGTGCTGGCCTCGAAGGGGCTGGTCGGCAAGAGCGGCTGCACCCGGATGGTCCAGGGCGGCTACAACGCCGTGCTCGACCCGGCCGATTCAGTCGAGCTGCACCTCGCCGACACCCTCATCGGTGGCGGCTACATCAACGACCAGGAGCTGGCCGCGACGCTCGTCGAGCGGGCCCCGGCCCTGATCCGCGAGCTCGAGACGCGGGTCGGCTGCTTCTTCGATCGCCGTGAGGATGGGCGGATCCACCAGAAGGCGTTCGCCGGCCAGTCGTTCGACCGCACCGTCCACCGCGGCGACCTGACCGGCATCGAGATCGTCGCCCGCCTCCGCGACGCCCTCTTCGCCACCCCGGCCCGCGTCCTCGAGGAGACGCGAGCCCTCGACCTGGTCCGATCGGCCGACGGCGGGCGGATCGCCGGCGCCGTCCTGCTCGACCACAAGCGTGGCGAGCTGGTCCGGATCGCGGCAAAGGTGGTGATCCTGGCGACCGGCGGTGGGGCCCGGATGTACCGCGTCGCCGCCCCCTCGCTCGAGAAAACCGGCGACGGGATGGCGATGGCCTGGCGGGCCGGCGCCACCATGCTCGACATGGAGATGTTCCAGTTCCACCCGACTGGACTGCTGGCCGGGGCCAGTCGGATGACCGGCATGGTCCTCGAAGAGGGCCTGCGCGGGGCCGGCGCCGTCATGCTCAACCGCGACGGCGAGCGCTACATGGCCCGCTACGACCCAGAGCGCCTCGAGCGGTCGACCCGTGACGTCGTCTCGCGCTCGAGCTTCATGGAGATCATGGCCGGCCGCGGAACCGACGCCGGCGGGGTCCTGCTCGACGCGACCGCCCTCGGCGCCGAGTACGTCGAGCGCAACTTCCGCGGCATGCTCGAGCGCTGCCTCGACTTCGGCTACGACCTGCGGACCGGCCCGGTCGAGGTCTCGCCAACGGCCCACTTCCACATGGGCGGGGCGCGGATCGACGTCGCCTGCCGCTCGAGCCTGCCGGGCCTGCTGGTGGCCGGCGAGGACGCCGGCGGGGTCCATGGCGCCAATCGGCTGGGCGGCAACGGCGTGGCCGAATCAACCGTCTTCGGGGCCATCGCCGGCGAGACCGCCGCCCGCGACGCAGCCCACCTGGCCGAGCCGCCGGACCTGGACGAAAATCAGGCCGCCGCGATCGAGAAGCGGGCGCTCGGTCCGCTCGGCCGCGCCGACGGCGAGGACCCGTTCGCGATCCGCACCCGCCTCGAAGCGCTGATGTGGGAGCGGGTCGGGCTGGTCCGCGACGGCCCCGATCTCGAGGCCGCGCTGGCCGAGATCGTCGAGCTCCAGGAACGCGCCGCGCGGGCGTCGGTCCCCGACTTCCGCCGCGTCAACCTGGCCTGGACCGAGGCGCTCGACCTCGAGAACCTGCTCCAGGTGGCCGAGATGACGACCCGCGCCGCCCTGGCTCGCCAGGAGAGCCGCGGCGCCCACTATCGGAGCGACTACCCCGCGCCCGACGACGAGCGCTGGCTGGCGAACGTCTACCTGCAGCGCGTCGACGGCCAACCCCGCGTCTGGGACGAGCCGGTCCGCTTCACCAGGGCGGCCCCGCCGGGCCGTGAGCCGGTGCTGGTGCCGGCGTGACCACCGGCGCGTGCCACGAATTTTGCGCATTTTGGTCAATGTGCGCGGGGGGGTGTTAGTCGCGTGACGGGGGGTCCTCCCGAGGTCACGCTGCGGGTCCGGCGCTCCGAGCCGGGCGTCACGAAGCAGCGCTGGGAAAGCTTCGGCGTCCCCCTCGCCGACCGGACGACCGTCCTCGACGCCCTCTTCTGGATCATGCGCGAGCGCGACCGCTCGCTCGCCTTCCGCTGCGCCTGCCGCGCCGCGATGTGCGGCTCCTGCGCGATGGTCGTCAACGGCGACGAGCGGCTCGCCTGCAAGACCGGCCTGGCCGGCCTGGCCACCCCGATCCGCGTCGAGCCCCTCCGCTCGCTGCCCGTCGTCAAGGACCTCGTCGTCGACATGGACGCCTTCTTCGATCGCTACCAGGCCGTCGAGCCGGTCGTGCGGACCGACGAGCGCCTGGCCGAGCCGGCGATCATCAGCCCACTCGACCCGACCCGGCTCGAGATCGGCGCCGGGCTCGACTGCATCTCCTGCGGGGCCTGCTACTCGGCCTGCCCGATGGTCGCGGCCGACCCCGACTACCTCGGCCCCGCCGCCCTGTTGCGGGCGTTCAACGTCCTGGCCGACCAGCGCGAAAGCCCGGGCCCTGCGCCGGCCCGCGAGGCCGTCTTCGGCCGCCACGGCATCTGGCGCTGCCACGGCATCCAGGAATGCACCCGAGTCTGCCCCAAAGCCCTCGACCCCGCCCTCGCGATCCGCCGCCTCAAACGCCGCGCCCGAAGCGGCGAGTTCGGCTCGTGACCCACCCATGGGAGATCAACCCCTCCCCCGGCCGAGGGATACCCCTATGTTGAGTTATCGCGGTCGCGAAGCCTACTGGGCCTGGCTGCTGCATCGCCTGAGCGGCGTCGGGGTGATGCTCTTCCTCTTCCTCCACGTCCTCGACACTAGCCTGGTCCTCTTCGGGCCTGAGGCCTACGAGATGTTCGTCTTCCTCTACCGCGCGCCCCTGTTCCGCGTGCTCGAGGTCGGGCTTGCCGCCTCCGTCCTCTTCCACGGCCTCAACGGCGTCCGAATCATCGTGATCGACTTCGTCGCCGACGCCGCCCCGCTTCAGCGCCCGCTCGTGTACGCCACCTGGACCGCCTTCCTGGTTCTCTTCCTCCCGGCCGCCTTCCTGATGCTCCGGCCAGTCTTCTTCCCCACGCTGGGGCTGCTTCGATGAGCGCGGCTGCGCCGGCGAGCCCGGCCCACCCACGGCGCGCGATACGGCCGGTGGGCAGTCGGCTCGAGCTCTGGAGCTGGTACTACTTCCGCGTCTCGGGGGTGCTCCTGCTCCTGCTCGCCTTCGGCCACCTGGCGATCATGCACATCATCAACAACGTCGACGCGATCGACTACCGCTTCGTCGCCGAGCGCTGGCGGACCGTCGGCTGGCGAGTCTACGACTGGCTGCTCCTCTTTCTGGCCCTCACCCATGGCCAGAACGGCCTCCGCATCATCATCGACGACTATCTCCACCGCCCCCCCTGGCGCGCCGCCGCTCACACCGCCAACTGGCTCCTGCTGGTGCTCTTCCTCCTCCTCGGCACCGTCACCATCGTCACCTTCCAGCCGCCCCCGCCCCGCTAATCGCAGAGCCCCGGCCCAGCGCTGAGCGCGAAGCATCCGTGCCAGATCAACTGCGACGTCCTCGTCGAGGTAAAGGCGGGGCTTCACCGATTCTTGAAGACTAACCGACCATCCTCACCGACCGTGAAGCCATAGCGTTCAGCCATCACCTCGGGCGTAGACCCCTCGATGACGCGGTCGGTCTCGTCCTGATGGTCGTAGTAGTAGCTGATCGAATCGTAGACCGCGGCGGGCACCAGGTGAGGGTAGGAGGCCAGGATATCCTCGGGCCGATCGCCGGCCCTGAGCTGGCGCACGATGAACACCACGCTGACGCGCGTACCGGCGATGGTCGCTTTCCCCCCCGCGACCTTGGGGTTGCTCACGATGTGCGGGTGTTCAGTACGCACGGTCGTCGCCATATCATCGCCTCCACCAGGTTCACGGACGATTGTAGTCGGTCAGGGCCGAGCCTGGCCCCGTGGCCAATTCGGCGCGCTGGTGCGGCGGCAGAGCTCGGCTACGCGCCCGGCCGGGTCCAGCGTGCGCCGATGGATCGTCCGCCAGCTCCGACGTGAGGAGCGCCTGTCAGCCGCCCAGCTCGTGGGCGAGCCCGACCTGCGAGGAGGGTCGCTCGGGCACGCCGGCCCACTGGGCATGGTGGGCGGCCGTCGCTACCAACCGGCTCAGCGCTGATACCAACCACGCCTAGCCACGCCGTGTATTCTGACCATGGCCAGATAAGTGACGAGGGGAATTCAGGGCGTCAACTCGCGTGGTTGGCATTAGTGGTCCGCCTCGCAAGTTCGATGACCTCTCGTGTTGTCACCGTGAGCGCGGCGAAGGGTCTCGGTCCTTCCGGCCGGCACCGAGATGCTTCGCTGCGCATGACAAGTATGGCTGGACTTCCGAGATGGACCAGTTAGGCGCAGGCACGCCAGTATTCGAAGGCCAGCCAGCACTTTCTCTTCGGCTCATCGACACACCACGCACGTGGGATGGCCCAAGGAACGTACTGGTACGATACGAGTCCGCCGCCAAGAGATGCGCTAACAGGAGAGCCCCACTATCCCCACTCGACGGAACAAAGCGTGCGGGCCCTGCCTGATTTTCGAGCCGATCGGGCTGACGGGTCGCTTGGTCCGATATGATCAACAAGGATCGCGAACCCGGGCGCTGGCAGCGGGAGGAACAGTACGAGTGGCCATCGTCGAGACTCGCTACGAGCATATCGTCCTTGACGAGGGCGGGATGCCGCAGATCGCCGGCACGACGATGAAGGTCGTCGAGCTGGTAACGGCCCAACAGGCGTACGGCTGGAGCCCTGAGGAGCTCGCCTTCCAGTTCCCGCACCTCACGCTCGGTCAAGTCCACTCCGCGCTTGCCTACTACTGGGACCACCAGGAGGAGCTCGATCGCGAGATAGCGCGTGGCTTGGCGCTGGCCGATGACCTCCAGCGCCGCGGGCCCGTCGCGCCGATCGTGGCTCGCCTGGGAACCCGCCGCACGGGCTGATGCCCGTCAGCCTCTACATGGACCACCACGTGCCGCGTGCTATCACTGCCGGGTTGCGCCTGCGGCGGGTGGACGTGCTGACCGCCGCCGAGGATGGCACCGCGGAACTGGACGATCCGGACCTGCTCGACCGAGCGGCCGGGCTGGGGCGGGTGCTCTTCTCGCAAGACAAGGATCTGCTGGTGGAGGCGACCCGTCGGCAGGCTGAAGGGATCCCCTTCAGTGGCGTGATCTACGCCCATCAGTTGCGCATATCGATCGGGGTCTGCG
>JACCZL010000684.1 GCA_013695975.1 Chloroflexota bacterium | reverse complement strand
CGGGCGACATGCCGCGACGCCGCGCCCAGGCCAGACAGGTGGCGAGGCGCTCGATGGTCGCGAGGTTGACGACGAGTCGCCCGCCCGGACGGAGGCGATCGTAGGCCAGGCCGAGAATCGCCTCCAGTTCGCCACCGCTGCCGCCGACGAACACGGCGTCGGGCTCGGGTAGGGCGGCGAGAGCGGCCGGCGCCTCGCCCTGGACTACGACGACCGTACCGTGTCCCGACGCGGCGGCGACGTTGCGGCGAAGAAGCTCCACCTGCTCGGTCGACCGCTCGACCGCATAGACGGCGCCTCCCGGCATCAGCCCGGCCGCCTCGATCGCGACCGATCCGCACCCGGCGCCAACGTCCCACAGGGTTCCGCCGGCCCTCGGGCGCAGCTTGCTGAGGCTCACGGCGCGGACTTCGGCCTTGGTGATCAGTCCGCCCCGATGGAGGAACTCAGCCTCGGTCCGTCCGAAGACCGGAGCGTGCTCGGCAAGCGGCTCTCGCAGGACGATCAGGACGTTGAGCGGGCAGAAGGTGCGGGCGGCGACCTCGCTCAGGCGCCCGTCGAAGCGCCGCTCGGACCGACCGCCGAGGTGCTCGAAGACGTGGGCCGAGGCGTCCTCGACGCCGGCGCCGAGCAGCGCCCGCGCCACCACCGACGGCGTATTCGACTCGTCGGTGAGGATCGCGAGCTTCCGAACCCCCTGAGCCTGCTGGATGGCCGGGTCGAGTGGGCGTCCGTGTGCCGAAACCACGCTTGCGTCCTGCCAGGACTCGCCCAGGCGGGCGAACGCCAGTGCGACCGCCCCGACGTTCGGCACGATCTCGACCTGCACGCGGCCGAGCCGCTCGACGAGGAGCGGGCCGATCCCGTAGAAGCCGGGGTCACCCGAGGCGAGGACGACGACGCTCCGCCGCCCGAGCTCCGAGCGGAGGCGCTGGACGAGCGGCTCGAGGCCGCCCGTGATCGGCACGCGCTCGGCTGGATGTTCGGGAAACATCGCCAGGTGCCGTCGACCCCCGCAAAGGACCTCAGCGTCCTGGACGATCGCGGTCGCCCGCGGACCGAGACTCGCGGCGCCGTCGTCGCCGATCCCGACGATCGAGAGGACGCCTGGTCGACTCACGACGCCACGTCCGTAGAACCGGCCCGCCCGAGGACGCTCCCGTCGAAATCGAACAGGATGCACTCGACGGCTAGCGCGCCGCCGACTAGTGCGTCGCTACGCTCGCACACCATCTCGCAGATGCTGTTGAACGCGCCGCGGAGTCCCTCCCGTAGCGCGATCTCCTGGAAATGGCGGGCGGTGTTGGCCTCGCGGATCTCCTGCTCGACCGCGGGTGTGGCGCCGCACTCGCGGGCCAGGTCGGCCAGGAAAAGGAGGTCGACCTGATTCCCCGCGACGTGGGTCATGAAGTGGCCCACGGCGATCTTCGAGAGCTTGCCGATCATGCCGGCCAGCGTGACCGCTCGGATGCCGCGTTCGACGCAGCGCTTGAGGGCGTAGCCGGTGAACTCGCCCATCTCGACGAAGGCGACCTCCGGCAGGTCGATCAGACGTTGCGTGAACTGCTCACTGCGGCCGCCCGTGCTGATCACGACGTGCTGTTGACCGTTGGCGGCGGCGACGTCGATCGACTGGCCGACGCTGGCCCGCCAGGCGGCCGTCGAATACGGCACGACGATGCCGGTCGTCCCGAGGATCGAGATGCCGCCGACGATCCCGAGCCGCCCGTTGAGCGTCTTCCGAGCCAGAATCTCGCCATTCGGGACCGAGATCTCGACGGCCAGGCCCTCCGACCTAACGACGTCAGCCGCGATGCTCTCGAGGTGCTCGCCGAGCATCTGCCGTGGGACCGGGTTGATCGCCGGCCCTCCGACCTCGAGCCCGAGTCCCTGTCGTGTCACGGTGCCGACGCCGAGGCCGGCCGAGAGGTGGAGGCCGGCCGCCGATGGCCTCCAGACGCGCGCCCGGATCTCGGCGCCGTGGGTGACGTCCGGATCGTCGCCGCCATCCTTGATGACCGAGCAGCGCACCCAGTCATCGTCCCGGGCTCGTTGGCTGATCTCGAAGTCGACCTCGCGACCGATCGGCAGGCGAATAGTGACCTTCGCGGGAGTCTCGCCACGCAGGAGCCAGCGCGCCGCGGCGACCGCGGCCGCCGTCGCGCATGCGCCGGTCGTGAACCCGGTCCGGAGTCCGCGGCCCCTCGCGGGAACGGCCTCGTCCTCATGCTCGCTGGCCATCGTCTCTGGAACTACCTCGCCGCGCCGAAAGCACGGCCGCTTCACCGTTGCGATGAGAGCCTGGCTGGGAGGCTAGCCGCAGGCAATGATTCAGCGTGGCCGCCGCCAGGGCCGAGCCTCCCCGAGTGCCGTGGATCAGGACGTATGGCACGTCACTCGTCGCGAGCGCTGCCTTCGACTCGGTGGCGGCAACGAATCCGACCGGCATGCCGATCACGACGGCTGGACGGGCGATGCCCGCCGCGACGAGATCGAGGAGCGCCAAGAGGGCGGTTGGAGCGTTCCCGACTGCCACCACGGCCCCGTCGAGTCGCCCGCCCAGCAACAACATGCCGGCCGCCGTGCGGGTGATCCGTTCGGATCGAGCCAGCTCGGCAGCGCCCTCCTCGGACACCGCCACGTGGAGGCTGCACCCGAGCGCCTGCAGCCTGTCCTTGCTCAAGCCCGCCGCGACCATCCCCACGTCGACCACGATCGACGCGCCTCGCCCCAGACTGGCGACTGCCGCCTCCACGGCGCCATCCGACATACTGACCCGTTCGATTATGCTCAGATCGCCGGCCGCGTAGGCCAGTCGCGCGACGAGCGATTTGGCGGGCTCCGCGTCAGGAAGTCGGGTCCCGGCCTGCTCGAGGATCCGCTGCATGCTGAGCGCCTCGATCTCATCGGGCGGGAGCCCGTGACGCCGAAGGAGGGGGCCGGCCGTCGGTCGCGACGCGGAGTGAGCGTCTTGGGGCAAGCCCTCACCCCGACCCTCTCCCAGGGGGAGAGGGGGCATATGCCCCCTCTCCCCCTGGG
>JACCZL010000663.1 GCA_013695975.1 Chloroflexota bacterium | reverse complement strand
TGTCGAGGGCATAGGTATCAGGGTGGTCTGCGCCCGGCATCGGGAGACCCAGGGCGATCTGGGCCTGGGTGCCAACGGTGCTCTCTTCGACCCGCTGGGGACGCGGCTTCGGTAGCGGCGCGGTTGGGAATGGGGGCCGCGGATCGCTCGGCATGGCGGCGAAGGCGGCCTCGAAGGCCTCGACGACCTGCTGGTGGCGCTGGTTACCGACCACCGCGGCGACCATGTTGCCGGCAACGAAGTTGGTGTCGCGGAAGGCGCTGAGCACTCGGCGATCGGAGTTGTTGATCGTCTCGCGGCTGCCGATCGGCAGGTTGCGGGCCGGATGGTCGGCAAAGACGGCTCGGAAGAATAGCTCGACCGCGTAGCGGCGGGGCTCGTTCTTGCCGCGGATCAGCTCCTCGAGAACGACCTGGCGCTCCTTGTCGATCTTCTCTTCCTCGAACAGGGAGTTGACGAGCATGTCGGACAGGGTTTCGAGCGCGAGCGCCGAGTCGTCGTTCTTGACGACGGCCTGGAAGTTGATGTTTTCGAAGGAGGTGTAGGCGTTGAGCCAACCACCCCGAGCGGTGACCGGCTGAAAGACCTGGTCCGAGCTCGGGCGGCTGGGCGTGCCCTGGAAGAACATGTGCTCCATGAAGTGGGCCGCCCCAACCGTTTCGTCGGCCTCGTTGCGCGAGCCGCCGCGGACGCTGATGCTGAGGGCCGTGACGTCGGCGTGGGGACGCTCGCGCGTCAACACGGTCATGCCGTTGGTGAGCTGGGAACGCGCGGCATCCTCGGAGCCATGCTCTGGCAGGGTGCCGAGCGTGTCGGGCGCGTGATCGTTCACGGACGCACCACCACCAGCGTCGCCTGGTCGGGGTCGAGGTAGGTCTGGGCTGTGCGCTGCACGTCTCGAACGGTCACGCGCCGGATCCCCTCGCGGTATTCGTCGGACAGCACGGGCGAGCCGAAGGCCTCGTCGCGAATGATCTGCCCGCTCTGGGCGCTCGGCGTTTCCAGGGAGATGACGAGGCTGCCCTCGAGAAAGTTCCTGGCATCGGTCAGCTCCGCTTCGTCGATCGGCTCCTCGCGCAGCCGCGTGAACTGGGCCCGCAGCAGCTCGATGACCAGGTCGACGTTGCTCGGGTCGGTGCCGGCCGCGGCCATCCAGAGACCGACATCCGGGAACAGGACCTGGGCCGGAGAAGGGTCGTAGGACAGCCCGCGCAGGTCACGGATCTCGCGGAACAGCCGAAAGCCGGAAGGCCCGAGGACGGCGCTGCCCACCGTGAGGGGAAAACGATCCTCACTCCGGAGGCCCGGGAGCGGTCCACCCAGGATGATCCTGGCCGCGGCGCTGCCGGCCTGGTGGTCGATCCGCTGTGGGCGGGCCGGTGGGGGTGAGGTCACGGAAGGCGGCGCCGGCTGGCCAGACGGCATCCCATCGAAGGCCGAGCTGACGCGGTCAAACGCTTCGGCGGTTGGAAGGTTGCCGACGACGGCGATGACGGTGTTGCGACCGACGAACAGGCGGTCACGGTAGGCGCACAGGGCCTCGCGGGATAGGCGCGGGGTGTTCTCGAGATCGCCGGCGGCCGAGCGGGCGAGCGGGTGGCCCTGCAGGACGGCAGGCAAGAAGATGTCGCCCGCGAGGACGTTGGGGTTCGCCCGCCGGGCGTTCAGCTCTTCGAGGATGACGCGGGCCTCGTTCTCGACGCGATCCTGGAGAAACGTCGAATGGAGCACGACGTCCGCCAAGACATCGAAGAGGACGTCGACGTCGGCGGTTCGGGCCTGGGCAGCGAAGATGACCAGCTCGGAGCCGGTCTGGGTTCCGAGTGCGCCGCCGCGCACGGCGATAGGCCGCTGGACCGCGTCAGCCGACGGCCGCCGCTCGGTGCCCTGGAGGAACAGCTTCTCCATGAACTTGGCGGCCCCCGCGGTGGGATCGTCCTCGAAGCGGGATCCGGCCCGGACGCCGATGCTGACGGCGATCAGGTCGGGATCGGGGATCTCACGAGCGAGAGCGACGATCCCGTTGTCGAGCACCTCGCGGGCGATGCCGCGGCCCTCGGCCGCGGCGACCGACCCGCCGGCGCCACCTTGGCCGGGCGAGGGCAGCGCGTGGCGGAGAGGCGGCAGCCAGGCGGTAGGAGTGGTGGGCAGAAGCAGGGACACGGTGATTCCTTGCGAAAGCAGACCTGTAAGCAGA
>JACCZL010000642.1 GCA_013695975.1 Chloroflexota bacterium | reverse complement strand
GGTCTACAGCGGCGAAGCCGAGTACTCGGGGTTCGTTCCGCCCGGTTACGGCCCCTGGCCGCTGTCGGATCAAGAGTTGCGCCAGAAGTACGAGAAGTTTGACCTCGTGCTGGCGAAGAAGCTGATGGCGGACGCGGGCCTTGCGAGGGGATTCTCGGTGACGATGACGACATTCGCCCTGCAGGACTACCCGCTGATCTCCGCGGTCGTCCAGTCGCACCTGAGGCGGATCAACATCGACGTCGACATCGTCGCCCAGGAGGCCGGCACCTTCGCTGCCGCCAACGGCGCCGGGAGGTTCGACTGGGATCTCACCGGACGCGGCATGCGCGGCGACGTCGACGGGTACGTCGCCGAGTTCCACCCGGCCGCCCCCATCTTCAAGATCTGGTACCCGGAGTACAGGAACCTCCGGGCCTGGAGGGGCATCGGAAACGGCCGGATCCAGCTCGATCCCGCCAAGCGCGTGCCGATCTACAAGGACGCGCAGCGGGCGCTCATGCTCAATCCGGTGCAGATCCCGCTCGTCGCGATCAAGAAGTACCAGGTCGTGCGCAAGCGCGTGAAGAACATGTACGTCGCTTTCAGCGACTTCAACACGGGGCTCCGCAACGTGTGGCTGGACGGGTGACGCACGGCGTTCCCGTCGACTCGGAGGGGCGCCGCTGCGGCGGCGCTCCTCCAAGGTTCAACACAGCGTGGGGCCGGTAGGACCGGCCGGGCGTGGGCGGCTACATCCTCAAGCGGATCGCGTTCGCGATCCCGACTCTCCTCGGGGTCACGATCGGGATCTTCTTCATGGTCAGGCTGTTGCCCGGCGACATCATCGACATCCTCTTTGGCGGAGACCTGACCGCCAGCGAGGAGGTGAAGGAGCAGGCGCGCGAGCAGCTTGGTCTGAACGGCTCCTACCTGGAGCAGTACTGGCGCTGGATCAGCGGCAGCGTTCAGGGCGACTTCGGCTTCTCTCTCCGCAACACCGAGCCCGTCTCGAACATCGTCGTCGACGCGCTTCCGGTCACGCTCGAGCTGCTCGTCCTCGGGCTTGTGATCGCTCTCTTCGTCGGCGTGCCCCTCGGCGTCATCTCCGCCGTCAGGCGCGACAGCGCCTCCGACTACTCCGCGCGCATCGGGGGCCTGGTCGGGCTCAGCATTCCCAGCTTCTGGCTTGCCACGCTGCTGCTGCTGTTCACGTCACGCGCGTTCGGCTGGGTTCCCCCGCTCAACTACATCTCCCCACTCGACGACCCGATCGGAAACCTGAGCCAGTTCATCCTCCCGGCGATCTCGATCTCGGTGTTCACGATGGCGATCGTGATGCGCATGGTGCGCGCGACGATGCTGGAGGTGCTCGGGCAGGACTACGTCCGCACTGCGCGGGCCAAGGGCGTCGACCGGAGAACCGTCATCTCGAAGCACGCGCTGCGGAACGCCTTGATCCCCGTGGTCACGATCGTCGGCTTCGAGATCGGGGTGCTGATCGGGGGCGCCGCGATCATCGAGATCATCTTCGGGCTTCCCGGAATCGGCTTTACGCTCCTGCAGGCGATCTTCGGGCGCGACTACCCCGTGATCCAGGCGATGACGCTGCTGATTGCATTCACCTTCATCTTCGCCAATCTGCTCGTGGACATCCTCTACGGCGTCCTCGATCCGAGGATCTCGCAGTGATGCGCACGTCCGGCAAGGTGGGGGGCCCGATGCTCCCCCAGGGCGGCCCGAGCGACATCGGCGCGCAGTCCTGGGTCTATGCACGGAAGCGCCGCCGCGACCGGCTCGGCAAGTGGAGCAACCCGATCGGGCTCGTGGGCGCCGGCATCGTCGTCTTCAACGTCCTCGTTGCTCTGCTCGGGTCCCAGATCTGGCGGCTCGACCCGAACGAGCTGGTCTACCTCCGGTTCGAGTCGCCGAGCTGGGCCCACCCCATGGGCACGGACGAGCTCGGGCGCGACACGCTGGCGCGCATCATCCACGGGTCGCAGGTGTCGCTCCAGGTAGGCGTGATCGCCGTCTCGATCGCGTTCGTCGGCGGTGTGCTGTTCGGCCTCTTGGCCGGCTACTACAAGGGTCCTGTCGATGCCGTGCTGATGCGGCTCGTCGACATGATGTTCTCGCTGCCGGGGATCGTCCTGGCGATCGTGATCGCCGGCCTCCTCGGTCCGAACCGCCGCAATGCGATGATCGCGATCGGGATCGTTATTCTGCCGGCGTTCGCGCGGGTCGTGCGGGGCGCCGTGCTCGAGGTGATGGGGTATCCGTACACCGAGTCGGCACGCGCGCTCGGGGCAGGAGGCCTGCGGATCATGGTGCGTCACGTGATCCCCAATATCGCCGCACCACTGCTCGTGCTGGTCACGGTCTACCTGTCGGTCGCGATTCTGGCCGAGGCGGCGCTCAGCTTCCTGGGGCTCGGCACGCAGCCGCCGGAGGCGGCCTGGGGCGGGATGCTGAGCACATCGCGAACGTATGTCGACATCGATCCGTGGCTCTCGATCTTCCCGGGCGC
>JACCZL010000636.1 GCA_013695975.1 Chloroflexota bacterium | reverse complement strand
TAGCGGTACACCGTGGGCCGGGTGGCACCTACGATCTGGGCGATATCAAGGACGGTGAACCCGGTGGCCCGGAGCGTCCGCATTTGCTCGTACCGTTCCGCTTTGCTGGCATGCTTCTGCTGACTGGCAGCTTCCGCCCGTTGCTGCCAGGGGACCAGGTTGGTCTCGCTCGTGCTGGGCACTGGCCCGAGGATGGAATCGCCCATCCCTGCTGCGACCTTGAGCGCTGGTCTGAATCGGAGCAGGCACCGCTCCAGCGCCTCGACCAGGTTCTGGATCAAGTGCCAGCGGTCAGCTACCTGGACCGCCTGCGGGGCACCCTTCCGGGCGGCCTCCGCGTAAGCCGGGGCTCGATCACGGCTGATCACCTCAATTCCGGGATACTGGCTGAGCCACGGCGCCAGCGTCTCGGCTTTTCGATCCTCGAGGAGATCGACGATCCGTCGCCGCTCCAGATCGACCAGGATGGTGCCGTAGCGATGACCCTTGCGGAAGGCCCAGTCGTCGACCCCAAGCACACGAGGAGCAGGCCGTGCGGGCTACGTCGGCACTACGCAGCAAGCGGAGCAGGGTGGCGCGACTGATCGGTGAGCTGAGTCGGGTCGCGAGCCGCGCACCGGCCGAGCCACCGAGGGCGAAGGCGATCGCTTCCAGGGCCGCGCGCTGGCCCAGGGTCCGTCGCCCATATGCAGCGGCCAGCTTCGGGAACCGCTCGGCGAAGATAGCCCGAGGGCAGCCCGGAACACCGCACCGGAAGCGACGGACTCGGAGGCGGAGAAGCGGTTGCCGACCGGCGAGCGGCAGGTCAGCCACGGTGCGGTGATAGATGCTCTGGACACGCTTGGACCGCCGCGTACAGAGCGGGCAGCAGGCGAAGCGTGCCGATGAGGCAAGGTGGAGCGTGACCGCCTCGCCGTCGAGTGCCACCTGCTCAAGACGGAGACCCGCGAACTGCGGAAAGAGCATTGATAGGGACAAGCGAACCCTCGAAGGTGCTGGACGTGCGTAAGGCGCCTCTTCAGGTTCTACTGGATCCCGCCCGGCCATCAGCGAAAGTGAGCATGAGCCCCGGAGTTCTGGCGAGGTCTGTATCGCGACCTGCCGATGGACCTGGCTGACGCGGCGCTGGTGGCGTTAGCCGAAGAGCGCGGCCTCAGTCGCATCTTCAGCCTGGACCGCGATTTCCGGGTCTATCGGCTTCCGCGCGGGCGGAGCTTCGCGGTCATCCCCTGAGGCGTCGGTGGGTGGGACGTCGGGCCGTGGTTCCGTGCGGAATTCGGTCAGCTCGGACGACCTATTCAGGATCTAGCGAGCAAGTCGTCCCAGCTCCCGACCTTGAGCAGGCGGACGGTCAACGGCTCGAGCCGATCGAGGTCGTCAATCTGATCGAGCGCGGTGCGTGTTCGAGCATCAGGCGGACCGAATCGCTCGCGGCCCAGGCGCAGCAGGATTGCTCGTGCCTCCGCGGCTCGGCCCGCGGCCTCGCCCTCCGCTCTGCCCGCGGCTTCGCCCTCCGCTCGGCCTTCCGCGAGGATCGCCTGGTACGTCGAAGACTCCCGCATGGCACGCACTCCTCGAAGCAACTCGCCAATCATATCATCGGGGTACCGTAGCCCCATCAGCAAGTACGTCGACGTCCAGAGCAGGGCAGCGACTTCGGTCGTCGCACCACGCAGCCGTTCGCCCATCTGACGGATGACCTCCGGAAGCGCCGTCTCGGCGCCCGCCGCCAACGGTGCCAGCGGCAGCGTCGCCAGGCCGCCGGCGAGCACACTCGCGACCGGCTGCTGCCAGACACGCACGACGCGGTAGCGAAAGTCCAGGTACAGCTCGTCGTCGGGCATTCGCTGCCGGAGTCGGCCAGTCAGCTCAGGCCCGTCCGCCTCCCGGCGCAGGAGCACGACCACACTCTGGATCGGCAGGACATGGCGGCGATAGAGCGAGGCGTTGTAGTAATGTGCCCGCGCGGCGAGACTCGGGTCATGGCTGGCCTGCAGCTCGATGTGGACCAGCCAGGGCGTGGGGGCGTCCACGCGGATCACCTTGTCCGCTTCGGCGGTGATCGTCGCCACGTCGGAGTCGACGACTGCCATCGGCCCCGCACTCGGGAGGCCGACGTAGTCGAGCCAGGCGGCGGGATCAAGCTCCAGCAGGTACTTGGTGGTGGCGTCGAACGGCTTGACGATGCGCTTGCTGGCCCGGCGTCTCCTCGGCATCAGTAACCCCCCATCCGTGTAGCTCGCTAACCCTCCGAGTCGTCCACCCTCTCGCCCTCGGGGGAGTAGTCGTACCAGCCGGCGCCGGTCTTGCGGCCGAGGCGGCCGGCGGCGACGTGGAGGGCTAGGCTCTGGGGCGGGCGGAAGCGCTCGCCGTAGACCTGCTCGAGGTTGCGGGAGTTGTTGAGCGCCACGTCGAGGCCGACCAAGTCGGTCAGCTCGAACGGGCCCATCGGGTGGTTCAGGCCGAGGCGGATCGCCTTGTCGATGTCGGCGATCGATGCAATCCCCTCCTCGTAGATCCGCAGGCACTCCAGCCGCAGCGCGGCCAGGGCGCGGGTGGTGATGAAGCCGGCCGCGTCGCGCTGGCAGACGACCGACTCCTTGCCGAGCTGACCAACTAGCTCGAGCCCGCGGCCGAGTGTCACGTCGCTCGTCCGGAGCCCGCGGACGACCTCCACCAGGCGCATCAGCACCGGCGGGTTGAAGAAGTGGAGCCCCAGGGTCCGCTCAGGATACGCGGTGACCGCGGCGATCTCGGTGATCGAGAGCTGCGAGGTATTGGTCGCCAGGACCGTCTCGGCGGGGCAGGTCGCGTCGAGCTGGCGGAACACTTGGTGTTTCAGCTCGAGCACCTCCGGCACTGCCTCGATCACGACCTCGGCCCCGTCGACGGCGCTCGCCAGCTCGGTCGTCGTCTCGATCCGCCCCAGCGCCTCGGCGGTTCCCGTCTCGTCGAGCTTGCCCGATCGCGCGAGACGATCGAGGCTGCTCCTGACCTGCCCGAGCGCCGCGACGAGCCGCCCCTCTTCAATGTCGTAGAGCCCGACCCGCAGCCCGTACATCGCCGCCACCTGGGCAATCCCATGCCCCATCGTCCCGCTCCCGATCACGGCTATGCGTTCCATGACTCTCTCCCTGTAGATAGTGACCAGTAGTCGGCCGCCACGACCTGACTCCCTCTCGCCCTGGGCGAGGGAACACGCCCACTGGCCTACTCCTCACCATCCATTGAATCTGAACGGAAG
>JACCZL010000607.1 GCA_013695975.1 Chloroflexota bacterium | reverse complement strand
CCCCCCCCCCCCCCCCCCCTACCCCCGGTTCACCCGCAAAATGTGGGCTGGCCAAGCCTGGGGGTCGAGGCGGACCCAGTTGTGGCGGCCGTGCCAGGTATAGCGGGCGCCGCTGAGCAGGTCGTGGACGTCGTAGGCTTCGTCGTCGCCGAGGCCGAATTCCCCGGCCGGTAGATTGACCCAGGAGTGGCGCGGGGTAGACGGGTCCATGTTCACAGCGACCAGGACCATGTTGTCCCGCTCGGGCGTGGCCTTGCCGTAGAAGAGGATGTTCGGGTCGTCCGACTCGTAGAAGCGCAGGTTGTCGTAGAGCTGGAGGGCCGGGTTCTCGCGGCGGATCCGGTTGATCAGCGCCACGACCTCGACGATGTTGCCGGGGCGGTCCCAGTCCCAGAGCTTGTGCTGGTACATCTCCGAGTCGGCGTAGTACTCGGCGGTGCCCGGCCGCGGGCGGTTCTCGCACAGCTCGAACCCGTTGTAGACGCCATAGACTGACGAGCAGGTCGCCGCCAGGATCAGGCGCAAAACAAAGGCCGGTCGACCACCCCGCTGGAGGACTTCGGGCAGGATGTCCGGCGTGTTGGTGAAGAGGTTGCCCCGGAAATACTCGGCAGCCGGCGGCGAGGTGATCTCGGTCAGGTACTCGGCAAACTCCTGCTTTTCGTTGCGCCAGGTAAAGTAGGTGTACGACTGGGTGAAGCCGGCCTTGGCGAGCGCCCGCATCACCTTCGGACGGGTGAACGCCTCCGAGAGGAAGATCACATCCGGGTACTCGCGCTGGACCTCGCGGATCAGCCAGACCCAGAAGTCGAGCGGCTTGGTGTGGGGGTTGTCGACGCGGAAGATGCGGACGCCGCGCTCGGCCCAGAAGAGGATGACCTCCTCGAATGCCCGCCAGAGGCCGCGCCAATCCTGGCAGTAGAAGTTGAGCGGGTAAATGTCCTCGTACTTCTTGGGTGGGTTCTCGGCGAACTTGATCGTCCCGTCCGCCCGTCGATAGAACCACTCCGGATGCTCGCGGACCCAGGGGTGGTCCGGCGAGGCCTGGATGGCGAAGTCGAGCGCCAGCTCCATCCCGTGCGCCCGCACGGCCTGCTGGAAGTGGTCGAAGTCCTCGAGCGTCCCGAGGGCCGGCTCGACCGCGGTGTGGCCGCCAGCCGGGCCGCCGATGGCGTAGGGGCTGCCCGGATCGTTCGGGCCGGCCACCAGGCTGTTGTTCGGGCCCTTGCGGTTGGTCAGCCCGATCGGGTGGATCGGCGCCAGGTAAAGGACGTCGAACCCCATGGCTCGGATGGCCGGCAGCCGTCGCTCGGCCTCCCGGAACGTCGCCCCCCGCCCCGGCTCGGTCCCCTGGGAGCGGACGAAGACCTCGTACCAGGCGGCGAATCGGGCCTCCGGGCGGTCGACCTGGACCTGCAGCTCGCGGTCATAGGGCGTCACGAGGGCCGGATCGGCGTGCTCGAGGACCAGGTCGATCAGGATCGGGTCGAGGGCCAGGCGGAGCGCCTCCTGCTGATCCCCGGTCGCCTCGAGGAGGGCGGCCGTATCGTCGAGGGTGGCCCGCTCGCCGCCGGCCGCGCGCTCGGCCGCCTGACGGAGCAATCGGACTCCTTCGAGGAGGTCGACAGTCACGTCCTGCCCGGCGTCGGCTTTCTTCCCGACGTCGGCGGCCCAGGAGCGGTAGACGTCGGGCAGCGCCTCGACGGTGTAGGTATGGCAGCCGATCTGGTCGAGCGGGAACGCCCCGCGCCAGCGGTCATTGTCGACCAGGGCCATCGGCGCTCGCCGCCAATCGTCGTCGCCAGGCCCGTGGTGGCAAACCCGGGCCGCAATCAGGTCATGGCCGTCTTTGAAGATGTCGGCCTCGACGACCAGGGTGTCGCCGACGACCCGCTTGATCGCGTAGCGCCCGTCATCCAGCTCGGGCGCGACGTGCTCGACGACGACGGTTCGGAAGTCGAACGGACGGGCGCCGGGCTCCCCGGTCGCGGCGCTGGCCTCGCCACCGCTGACCGTCGGCCCCGCGACCTGCTCGCTGTCCTGTTCCGGTGCCCCTAGATCGGCGGGCCTGCTCGGGACGACCATGCCGCTAGGCTACTACGCCCCCGCCACCGGCCGCAAAGCGCCCGCGGCACGCGGTGATGTCTGGTGGACGGTTGGGCTCCATCGACCCTCGGACGCGGAACTCGGAGCTATCCGCCGGAGACAGCCGGAATGACGTGGACGACTGATTTGGGGCTGAGAGCGGTGGTGAGGGTCGCGCGTTCGCCGTCGACGAAGATGTTGATGTGCTGGCGGATGCTCGGGCCGGGGGCACAGAGGCGGTCGCGCATGCCAGGCCAGCGAGCGTTCAGGGCCTCGACGAGCGCGGCCACTGTCGCCGCCTCGACGTCGAGGCGGCGCGGGGCGCCGGGAAAGAGGGTGACGAGCGAGGCGGGCAGGTAGACGGTTGCCACCGCCGTCGCCACGTCAGTCGACAAGGGCCACCTTGATCGACGAGATCGTCGGCAAGCGGTCGGCGATCAGGCTCCAGCTCTCGCCCTCGTCCTGGCTCGCGTAGACCTGCCCGCTGCCGGTCCCGAAGTAGAGGCCGGTTGGGTCGAGCATGTCCGTCGCCATCGCCTGGCGGAGCACCCCGAAGTAGGCCCCCTGCTGGGGGAGCCCCTCCGACAGCCGCTCCCAGCTCCCGCCGCCGTCGCGGGTCCGCCAGACCGCCGCCGCGCCGCCGGGGACCCAGCGGCCCTCACCGTCGAGCGGGATCACGTAGGCGGTGTCCGGGTCGCGCGGGTGGGCGGCCATCGGGAAGCCGAACTCAGACGGCAGTCCGGCCGTGATCTCGAGCCAGTTGGCCCCGCCGTCGTCGCTGCGGTAGACGCCACAATGGTTCTGCTGGTACAGGCGCAGCGAGCCGTTCGCCCCGAGCGCCAGACTATGGACGCAGTGGCCGAACTCGGGCGCCGGAGTCGGCAGGAAGTCGGCACGGACGTTTTTGTTGCGCGCCGTCCAGGTCTTGCCGCCGTCGGCGGTGTGGAACGTCCCGACCGCCGACATGCCGACCCAGAGCTGATCGGGATCCGTCGGGTGGGGGACGATCGAGTGCAGGCAGAGCCCGCCGCCCCCAGGAAACCACTCCGGGCAGGATGGGTGCTCCCGCAGCCCGCTGACGTGCTGCCAGGTCTTGCCGCCGTCCTCGCTTCGGAAGAGACCGGCCGGCTCGACGCCGGCGTAGATCGCGCCGTGGGCGGGCTTGACCTCCCAGATCGCTTTGATCGTCGGTCCGTCGTCGCCATAGGTCAGGCCCTCACTGGAATGGCTCCAGGTCTTGCCGAGGTCGTCGCTCCGCCAGACGGCCGGCCCGTACCACTCGTTACCCCCGCCGGCGAGCAGCGCGCCTGATGACGGATCGTTGGTGACCTGGAAGGTCGGCCAGCCGACGCTGAACGGCTCACGGACTTGCCAGTCGCCGCGCACCCCGCTGCCCTCGATGATGAATCCGCCCTTCTTGGTCCCAACCAGGACCAGCACCCTCCTGCTCATGTTCGCTCCGACCTCCATCTCGCCCG
>JACCZL010000440.1 GCA_013695975.1 Chloroflexota bacterium | reverse complement strand
AGCAGATTTTCCGGCTGCCAGGGGCCTTGATGCCCTGACCCGAGCAGAGGAGGACAGCGTGGATCCCCAGGCGGTCAAGACCGACAAGGCCCCGCTTCCGCGCGGGCCGTACAACCAGGCCGTGCGCGTCGGCGACACGATCTACGTCGCCGGCCAGATCCCGATCGACCCGACCACCAACCAGGTTGTCGAGGGCGGCATCGAGGTCCAGACCCGCCGCGTCCTCGACAACGTCGCCGCGATCCTCGAGGAAGCAGGCTCGTCACTCGACCGCGTCGTCAAGACGACGATCTTCCTACTCGACGTCGGCGAGTTTGCCCAGATGAACGCCGTCTACGCCGAGTACTTCACGGGCATCACCCCGGCCCGCTCGACCGTGCAGGTCGCCGCCCTACCGGGCGCCGGCGTCCGCCTCATGATCGACGCCATCGCCGTCCGCTGACCCACGCCGAACTTCAAGACTCCGAGTCCAGCAACCGCCCAACCTGCTGGCGTGACATTGGCTGGGCGTGAGATCATGAGCTCGGAACCGGACGTCTCAAGGAGAAGATGGTCATGGTTGCGCGGCGCGAAGCCCAACCCCAACCAGACGACAACACTCGGGTGTACTCCGACGAGGAGATTGCAGAGTTCATGGAGGCGGACAGACTCTCGCCCGAATTTACCGAGTTGCTCCGCAAGCGCATGCTGCCCCAGGCGCGCCGATTCTGAAACCCGGATGATCCGGGTCTTTACTTGATGCGTCAGTCCTGCTGGCTGCCGCCGGATCACCCAGTGGCGGCTCGTCGGCTGCTCTCGCCGTGATCCGCGGGTCGGTCGAATACGAGGGAGTTACTCCGAGCGAAGTCGAGGACGAAGCTCACCGGCATGTCGGATCGAAGTTTCATGAGCTCGCCGGCGCCCGACTTCGGGACTTGCTTGGTGAGCTCACGTGAATCCGCATAGATCCGAGCGGCGCATCCACGCCGAGCGACCTGCCCGCGTCCGTCGCCGTCAAGGATCATCATGTGATCGCGGCGTGTCTCGCCGCCGCCGCATCGATCTGTTTGACTCTGGACCGCCGCCATCTCCTGTCGAAGGACGTGCGACAGTGGGGGTCACAGCACGGAATCCGCTTTCTCATCCCCGGCGAGTTTCTCGCCTGGGACCGGCTTCGCGAGGAACGAGGTATCTGAGCGCAGTCCGTCGGGCCGTGAGGCTCGACCCGCGCGTTGCGGCTACCGCCTGCGGTAGATGGCCCGCGGAGTGCCCTTGTCGACGGTCCCGTACTGCTCGACGGGCTCCCATTCGGCACTGAGGATCTCCATCAGCGGCTCGAAGCGGGCCAGCTTGCCGGTCCAGAGCACGACCAGCTTCGGGTTGTAGGCCTGCAGGCTCGCGGTGACCTGCTCGGCGGTCAGGGCTCCGGCCCGAATGCGCGAGAGGGACGGGTCGACGAGCTCGGGCGGGACCTTGCGGTCGGAGAGGAAGGCCAGGTAGGGGGCGTCGGTCAGCAGGAAGTCCTCGGCCGCGGTCAGCCGGCCGATGACGCGGACTGCCGCCCGCTCGTCGCGGCCGCCATCGCGGTCGGTGCTCAGCAGCCCGGCGATGAGGCGCTGGTCGCGGTCGAGCAGGGCCGGGATGGCGGTTGCATACCAGACGGTGATCAGCACGGCGAGCGCGGATACCGCCATGGTCATGATGGTGCGGTGACGCCGCGCCGAGAACAGGCTCCAGGCCGCCCCGAGGCCGACCCCGGCCAGCACGGCGAGCGGCCCGATTAGGGTCACCCCGAGGTGGGCGCTGAGCTCGGTGTAAAGCAGTAGCAGCAGGAGCTGGGCCCCGAGCCAGCCGGCCAGCGCTAGTCCCGGCTGGAGGGCGCGCAGCAGGAGCGCCAGGCCGCCGACCGCCGCCAACGCGTAGAACGCCGGTTGCTCCTGACGGAACATCTTGTCGTACAGCAGCTCGACGTTGTGCGAGATGCCCGGCCAGCTCGGGTCGAGCTGCTGGCCGGCCAATCGCCAGGTGACGATGCGGTTCAGCACTTCGAGCGGCCCGATCGCCGCGACCACGATCCCGGCGACCGCGGCGGCCATCGCCGGCGCCAGCAGGACGGCCCGCGGCGAGCGCGGGCTGAACGTCAGC
>JACCZL010000405.1 GCA_013695975.1 Chloroflexota bacterium | reverse complement strand
GGACCAGGGCGTGGCCGAGGCCATCGCCGCGTCGCCACCGACGCTGGCCGAGCCCGACGCGCCGACGCCACCGGCAATAGAGTCGGACGCGGACGCCGGTGCCACTGCCGTCGCAACCGCGACACCGCCAGAGCCGATGACCGACTCCACGGACGACGGCGATGGACCAGCCAAGACGGAGGAGCGGGTCGCTTCCGCGGCCGGCTGAGGCGCTCGGCTCACGCGGCGGTCCTTCGGCGCGAGCTCGACGAGGCACACTGGTGGACCCGGGGCGCACCGCGCCCGGTCCACGCGTATGGGGGCAGTCTAGACCGGACGGCTCCGACGGGAGTGAGGGCATGGCAATCGATACCAGCAAAATCAAACAGCTTCGAGAGGAAACCGGTGCGCCGGTCATGGATTGCAAGCGGGCGCTCGAGGAAGCCAACGGCGACCTCGGCGCGGCCAAGCAGCGGCTGCGCGAGCGGGGGGCGGCGGTGGCCGAGAAAAAGGCCGGGCGCGTGGCGGCCCAGGGGATGGTCGACTCCTACATCCACGGGGGTGGTCGGATCGGCGTCCTGGTCGAGGTGAATTGCGAGACGGACTTCGTGGCCCGCAACGACGACTTCAAGGCGCTAGTCCACAGCATCGCGATGCAGATCGCGGCGACCGATCCGCCCCGCGTCGGCAACGAGTCAGACGCGCCGGAGGAGTCGCCGGACGGGGCGCTGCCGCTGCTCCAGCAGCCGTTCATCCGCGACGAGAAGCGGACGATCCAGGACCTGGTTCACGAGGCGATCGGCAAGCTCAACGAGAACATCGTCGTGCGGCGCTTCACGCGCTTCGAGCTAGGCTCCTGAGCGGCCGGTGATGAGCGTCGCCGCGCCCTCCGACTCGGCGAGCGTGGAGCGCTCCGGGCTCCGCTATCGCCGGGTCATGCTCAAGCTGAGTGGCCAGTCGATGCAGGGCGACGCCGAGTACGGGATCGACCACGACGTGCTCGACTTCATGGCCGGCCAGGTGGCCGGGATCAGGATGTTGGGCGCCGAGGTCGCGATCGTCATCGGCGGGGGTAACATCTGGCGGGGCGAGGCGGCGAGCAAGCGGGGGATGGATCGGGCAACGGCCGACTACATGGGCATGCTGGCGACGGTGATCAACGGGCTGGCGCTCCAGGCGGCCCTGGAGCGGGCTGGCCTGGACACGCGGGTCCAGAGTGCGATCACGATGACGGCGGTCGCCGAGCCATACATCCGTCGGCGGGCGATTCGGCACCTCGAGAAGGGGCGGGTCGTCATCTTCGCGGCTGGCAACGGCGACCCGTACTTCAGCACCGATACGACCGCCTCGCTACGGGCGCTCGAGATCGGCGCCGAGGTCCTGCTGATGGCCAAGAACCGCGTCGACGGGGTCTACGACGCGGACCCGCTGACGAGCCCCACGGCGCGGAAGTACGAGCGCCTGGGCTACATGCAGGCGCTCGAGCGCGGACTCAGGGTGATGGACAGTACCGCCCTCACCCTGTGCATGGAAAACCAGCTCCCGATCATCGTCTTCGATCTTCGCAATAGCTCCAACCTGGAGCGGATCGTACAAGGCGACGAGGCCGTGGGCACCCTGATTGCGTAGGAGGCATCTGTAGGGGCGCGATTGATCGCGCCCTCGTCCCGGCCAGGCAGGGCGCGAGCCATCGCGCCCCTACGAGGGGAGGAAGAGCTGTGAGCGAGATCGATCCCGTTCTTGGTGAGACCGAGCGCAAGATGTCGCGCGCGGTGGAGGTCCTCCAGCAGGACCTGAGCGGCATTCGAACCGGCCGCGCCTCCCCGGCGCTGCTTGACAAGGTCCAGGTCGAGGCCTGGGGGACGACCCAGCCGATCAACGCGGTGGCGACGATCTCCGTCCCGGAGCCGCGCCTGCTGGTGATCCAGCCGTGGGACAAGGGGCTGATCGGGGCGATCGAGAAGAGTATCCAGAAGTCGGACCTGGGGTTGACGCCGAACAACGACGGGGCGGTGATCCGTCTGGCCCTGCCTCAGCTCACCGAGCAGCGCCGTCAGGACCTGGCGAAGCAGGTCCGCAAGCGGGCTGAGGAGGCCAAGGTCGCGGTCCGCAACTGCCGCCGCGACGCCGATGGCGGCCTGAAGAAGCTCGAAAAGGACGGCAAGCTCTCGCAGGACGAGCTCCGTCGGGCGGTCGAGCGGGTCCAGAAAATCACCGACGGGGCGGTGCGCCAGGTCGACGAAGTCGCCGAACGGAAGGAGAAGGAGGTCAAGGAAGTCTGATGGCCGCCGAGACGCAGACTCTGACCCGCCCGCTCCAGCCGCTCACGACTGTCCCGCGGCACGTGGCGATCATCATGGACGGGAACGGCCGGTGGGCGGCCAAGCGCGGCCTGCCGCGGCTCGCGGGGCACCGCGCCGGGACCGAGAATATTCGTCGGATCATCGAGGGTTGCGTCGAGCTGGGGGTCCAGATCCTGACCCTCTACGCGTTCTCTACTGAGAACTGGCAGCGTCCAAACGACGAGGTGTCCGGCTTGATGGAGATCCTTGGTCAGGTCATCGACCGCGAGACCGAGGACCTTCACGCCAACGGGGTGCGCCTCCGCCACATCGGCCGCCTCGACGGGCTCCCGTCGCACCTCCAGGAGCGGGTGCGCTATGCCGCCGAGCTGACCCGCCACAACACCCGGCTCACCGTCAACGTGGCCTTCAACTACGGTGGGCGGGCCGAGATCGTCGAAGCGGCCCGGCGGTTGATCCGCGAGGGCATCGATCCAGAGCAACTCGACGAGGAGCTGTTCGGCTCCTATCTGTACACCGGCGGCCTACCCGATCCGGACGTGATCATCCGCACCGCCGGCGAGATGCGGCTGAGCAATTTTCTGCTCTGGCAGGCGGCGTATGCCGAATACTGGTGCGCGCCGATCTACTGGCCGGACTTCACCAAGGAAAACCTGATGCAGGCGCTCGGTGAGTTCAGCCGCCGCGAGCGCCGCTTCGGCAACGTCTGAGAGATGCGTAGGGGCGCGATACATCGCGCCCCTACGGGCTGATGCTGCTGCTTCGGCTCCTGAGCGGGCTCGTCGTCGGGCCGATCCTGGTCGGGATGGGGTGGCTCGGCGGGATCTGGTACACCCTCGGCGTCCTCCTGTTCGCACTGGCCGGAACGGTCGAGCTGTTCGTGATGCTGCGGGCGGTCGGACGGCGCCCGATCGCCCCGGTTGGCGTGCTGCTGTCGGGGGCGTTCGTCCTGGACGCGGCCTGGCCGGAAACTCGACTCCTGGCCTGGGCCGTCGGGCTCGGCGGGACCGTGACGCTGGGCTGGCTCATGCTCCGCGCCGACTGGTCGGGGGCGCTAGAGGATTGGGCCTTGACCTTCGCGCCGGCCGTCTACATCGGCGGACTGCTCCAATTCTTCGTCCCGCTGCGGGCGACCGCGGAGGGGGCGTTTTGGCCGATCATGCTCCTGGCCTGTAGCTGGGCTT